>JAIKYN010000170.1 GCA_024683155.1 Lachnospiraceae bacterium
AAACGGAACCCTTCGATCCAGCGGATCTGTCCGAAGATCACAAGCAACAGGGAGGAACAAAAGGTCAGCAGATTGGAGATCTGGGTATAATAAATAAACCCACTCTTTAATTCCCTGCGCTTATAAACCTTGCCGAACGCAAACAGCTCCAGTATGACGATGATCAGATTTAGGATTCTTGCCAATTTATTGTCCTCTTTTCTACTTCTTATGCGCCCTTGCTGTTCTTCATGATTTCTTCCACCAGCTCACGTTTCTCATATAAAACGCAGCCGCCGTCGTGATCATCCAGCAGGATATCACCGTTTTGCAATGCCATGAATAACGGTGAATGCATGGCTTCCTTCAGAGAGGTATTGCGTATGTTCACGTCTGAATAAGGAGAGAAAGGACAGGGCTCTGCTCCGCCGTGTGAATTGATATGGAAGAACCCTCTGCCTGCTGCCACACAGCCGCCGGAACTCTTCTCATCTCCGGGGAAGGAAATGTAGACCATCTCCGGTTTCTCTTCTCTCAGACGGGCAATCTCGTTCTTTAAAAATTCCCGCTCCTCTTCGCCGGGTGCCAGGTGCGAACTTTCATCCGTAACAGGTACAAATTCCACAAAGATCACTGCTTTACAGCCTCTTTGGGAGAGCTCGTTTAAGAAGGACTCGGAAGCCACTTCCCGTACATTCTCCGTGGTAACCGTAACGGATGCACCGAAGATCAGTCCGCGGTCGTGGAGTTCATCCATATTTTTGATCAGCCTGTCATAGATTCCCGCGCCTCTTCGGGTATCGGTAATCTCCTTCTTGCCTTCAATGCTCATGATAGGGATCAGATTGCGGCTTCGATCCAGCAGATTGAAATACTTTTCATCCATAAAGGTTCCGTTGGTAAAAATGGGGAACAGGATATTTTTCTTCTTGCCGGCTTCTTCAATGACATCTCTGCGCAGCATAGGTTCACCGCCTGCCAGCAGGATAAAACTGATACCCAGTTCGTCTGCTTCGTCAAAGATCTTAAACCACTCTTCGTCGGTCAGCTGACTGACCGGCTCTGTATCCACCGTCGCATGGTTACATCTGGAATAACAACCGACACAATGCAGATTACACTTGCTGGTAATGCTGGCGATGAGGAAGGGCGGAATGTGCTCCCCGTTTTCCTCTGCCTTCTTACGCTTTAAAGAAGCTTCTACGCTTGCCTTGGCAAAACCTGCCATAAAGGCACTTTCTCTGGGGTTCTTCAAGGTTGCTTTTAACGCATCTGCTACCACGCGCTCCACACCTTTGGTCATATATTCCTGAATATCAAATTCTTTTTCCATAATAAGCCCAGCCTTCCATCTTTTTGATTTTACTCAATTATATTTCGTGCAATCTAATATGTCAAGCAAAAACCCTTATCTTTTCGGACAAGGGTTTTATTTCAAATATTTTTCTCTTTTATGATATGCGTTGTATTCCTAAAGTTCTGATCGGACCCGAATATCGGTTAATACAATCTGGTCGCCGGTAATGGCTGTATAAATCTTCGTTCCATTGTTTTTAATGATCACAGAGTTTCGAATGGAAATACCATCGTTCTCCGTGATGATGGTAATCTTGTCATCTTCTTCCTTGAACGTTACCACCGCATCATAGCCGTCCCGGTTAAACTGTTTCCATTCATCCCAGCCGCCGAATTCCTCCAGCCGGTTCACATTCATCTTCATGGTGCAATCCGGATCGCATTCCCAGGCTTCCCCGTCGAATCGCAAAAATGCATATTCCCGGTAATTTTTGCCCTTAATCTTTCCGTCATCCGCACTAAACAGGACCATGAAGGGACAATGCCATACCAGTCTGGCGGTAGGAAGCGTCTGTACATGGAAAGACAGCTGCAAGCCATCACGGATCTCCACCCCATCGGAGGAATCAGTACGATAGCCGTCAATCTGCACATTGGGCAAATCTCCCGCCGGTACATTGATAAAGGAAATCTCTTCCGCAATACGGGGAATGGCATCCGGTGCAGACTCTCCTGATGCTTTTTCAATACTCTTAACGCGCAGATTACAATGCTCTCCCGTAAGACCAATGTAGAAGAATCTGGCACTATCCGGCAAAGCAAAAATGACTTCCGCTGTTTCTTTTCTTCCGATCAGACGGATCCGTGCATGATCCTTGATCTTCAAACCTTCGATCCGGTATTCGTTTTCCTTTAAGAAAATCGCAGGGTCGGTTTCCTGTGTCTGTACCCTTATATTACGCACACCATCTCCCTGTACCGGACCATCCGACCGAATCTCTCCATATTCGTAATAATTCAGATCCTGCTTTCGTTTCTCTGTTCGATGCACTCTGGCATCCAATGAATCAAAGAGGATCAGGGCAAATATCGGATCTACATCCGGGCTTTCTTCCAACGGTTTTACCCGGACCGTGATCGTGGTAAGTGCCGGTGTCAGCAAAATACCGGCAGAAATTGCACTCCGATATTCATCGATGATGAGCTCATCATTGCCCGCCATCTCAACGACTTCTTCCCGCTCCCGCATTTCAAATTCCAGATCTTCATCGATCATATGGAGCATGATACGGGCATACGCCGGATCAAATTGTGTTCCGGTCCCTTTGACGATCTCTTCCCGAACAATCTGTTGAGGAATGGGATCACGGTAGCTTCGCTTGGACGTCATGGTATCATAGGCATCTGCAACGGAAATGATACGGGCTGCTTCCGGAATATCCGTACCTTTCAGACCTTGAGGGTAACCCTTTCCGTCATACCGTTCATGATGGCCGTAAGCACCAATGCTTAAATAAGGGAACTCACTGATCTGCTGCAGGATCTGTTTTCCAAGAACAGGATGTTCCTGGATCTTCTCGTATTCTTCCTTGGTCAGCCTGCCTTCTTTTGTGATGATGCTTTCGGGAATACCGATTTTTCCTACATCATGCAGAAGTGCAGCATAATAGATCTCGTCACATTCCTGATCGCTTTTCCCGTTCATCCGGGCCAGTCTTCTGGAGTACTCCGCCACTCTGGCAGAATGACCGTGCGTATACTTGTCCTTGGCATCGATGGCGCTGGCAAGCGCCTTCATGACGTCTACCGTAAGTGCCTTTAACTTTGCTCCGGACTGTTCCACTTCCTCCACATAAGCATCCAGCTGGTTATTCAGTTCCTGGCGGTAGACATTGGTAAGATATACATAATATTCCAGAATGCACAGAGCCATAACCTCATTGGAATAGTTATGGGGATCCACATATGTATATTCCATCACCGCCGAAAGGATCGCCTGCCCTACAATGATCAGCAACAGAACGCTCTTCCTTTTATCTCTCTCCTGAAAGAAATGGAGGGAACCGTATAAAAGCAGCAGAACATAAATGATCAGTGTTGCATAAATACTGATCTTTAATGGGCCTCCCCGCCACTGATTTTTATTGTTGATGGTAAATGCAACGGTACTGCCGAATAGTGCGGTGGAATAGATCAACGCATTGATCACCGCCGGGATCAAACAGAGATAACGGTACTTACTTTTTTGAAAAATGATGATAAGTTCCGTCAGAATGATACAGGGTCGCAGCGCATATGCAATCACACATGCGATCAAGCGACGTTTTATATAGAAGTTTGCTTTTTCAGGGCTAAAAACACTTACGTCTATACTCTGATCCATTACTCCCGCAATGGTCAATATAAACATAAAGAACAGACACATCACAAAAAGATTGGTGCCGGGAATCTTAACATCCCGGTTCACATACATCATGGCGATCAGCGCCACCATGATCATAAACGTGATGAAATTATAAGAAAGATATAGCGACATCCTGTCCCCCTCCCCAGGGGAAAGTTGATTTTCTGTATTTTCCTATGCATTACGGACTAATTATATGTATTTCGCCTGGATTTTTCAAGCAACTATTAGCATCAGATATCTTCGTCCGGAATTCATCCCTTCCTGCGACACACCCTACCTGGCCGACCATTCACAGAAAAAAGCGCCGGGCCCATGATCATGAGCCGGCGCTGTAACATTAAAGATCAATATAAAGGACCATATGCTTTACAAGCCGCAATATCGGCGTTCATGGGATCCGATGTTCCAAAAGCATCCCATGCATGCGGCCGGAAAATCCCGGATTCCTCCACGTTATGCATAATAACAGGAATGCGTAGCATGGATGCCAATGTGATCAGATCCTCTCCCACATGTCCGTAAATAAAGGCTCCATGGTTTGCCCCCCATTTTGCCATTACTGTATATACATCTCTGAAAGCACCTTCTCCGGTGGTTCTTGGAACAAACCAGGTGGTAGGCCATGTAGGATCTGTACGTTCATCAATGAGGCGATGCATCTTTTCCGGCAATACCACGCTCCATCCTTCTGCGATCTGCAATGTGGGGCCAATTCCTTCCACCAGATTAACCCGTGCCATAGTCATAGGCATTTCCGCATCCGTCTTGAAATGGGAGGAAAAACCTCCACCGCGGAACTGGCACAGTTCCGCAGGACACCAATCCGTTGCCTGCAGGCAAGCATCGATATCCTCGTCTCTCATTTCCCACCAGCGTTTCATTGCCGGTACATTTCCGTCTTCCTTTGCCTTGCCGGTTGCATCCAGACAAGTGGATCCGGAATTGATCAGGTGAATAAACCCGTTTTGCGCAGTCCCTTCCGGCCGCATTCCGGTTACACGTTCCACTGCATCCGGACTCCAATAGCATCGAACATCAGAGAAACCGCTTGCTCTTCCGGTAAGCAGATTTCCAAACAGCATGGAAAGGCCGTTTAGATTATCATTTTCCGTCGCAAAGATATGGGGCTGTCTTTTTCCGTTCCAGTCAAAGGTGGAATTCAGGATTGCTTCGGTAAAATCACAGTTGGGCTTAAAATCAGTCCACATTCTCTGTCCCTGGAAGCCGGCAAAAAGAGCATTTCGTCCGAAGGATTCCTCTACAAACCCCATTTTTTCCAACACAGGATTCCCCAGCATGATATCCCGGATGATCAGCGTCATCTTAACGACATATTCCCAGTCCGCATCCTTCTGTTCACGGCTGTGCGCACGTTCCGACGGGTTTGGATCGATTCCTTCTTTACACTTATCCTTTACCCAGCTAAGTGCCTTTGCATATTCCTCTTTATCATATATTTGATTCTCTACTCTTCGAATGATCTCCGACATATCCACCCATTCGGGACGCATCCCCAGGTAATGGATATAAAAAGACGGGTCCAGGAACGATCCCATGATTCCCATGGATACACTGCCAAAGCCGACATAAGCCTTATTGCGTAACTGTCCAACGGCAAGGGCACATCTTGCAAATCGCAGGATCTTCTCCTGAACGTCCTTCGGAATCTCTGTTTCATCCATATCCTGCACATCTTTTCCATAAATGGAAAAGCACGGTCTTCCCATCTGGTTATGAGCTGCCAAAGCAGAAGCAAGATATACCGCACCCGGACGTTCTGTTCCGTTAAATCCCCAGATTGCCTTGATCGTCAGTGGATTCAGATCAATCGTTTCCAGGGGATAACACCAGCTGGGTGTAACGCTCAATGTGGCTACTACATTTTCGCGTACAAAGTAGTCTTCGCATCTTGCCGCTTCTTCGCCGCAAGCTATGCTTCCGTCATATACGACTACCTGGGCCGGTGTTCCGTCTGCATAAAACACATGCTTCTCGATCAAAGCCTTTGCACTTAAAGCCATTTCACGAACCTTAGGTTCCAGCGCATCACGGATACCCATCCTTCGGGAATCAACGATGGGTCTTATTCCTATTTTTGGATATGTTTTCATTTTCTACCCCCGCATAACGGGCTCTGATAATCTGAGTTAGGCCCGCTAAAAACAAATCTGAGATAATTTACGGATTCTCTGGCATCCTGATCCAGTTGCTCCGGGGTTGCTCCCTTACTGAGATCCCTCCAGATCTTAATATCATTTCCTACTCTTCCGCCACCGATGACAAAAGGCTCCATTACAACCGATCCATCATAATGAATGGCCCGAAGGGCAGCACCGATCTCGTGCCAGGGCAAACTGCCTTTTCCGGGAACTCTTCGATTATTCTCTCCCACATGAAAATGTCCCAGTTTATCTCCTGCAAGCAGGATTGCTTCCGACATACTGTCCTCTTCAATATTCATATGGAAAGTATCCAGCATGATCTTTACCGCATCCACATCCACTTCTTCTACAAACTGTTTACATTCTGCACAGGTATTGATCAGATACCCTTCAAAACGGTTTAAGGTTTCCAGGCAGTAGTCTACACCACATTCTGCAGCGATCTTTCCCACGGTACGCACATTATTAACGCTTCTCTCCCAGTCCCCTTTTTTATCAATGGGTTTGGAATAATCCACCGGCCAGTAGGAATAAATACCGCCTCCTAAGGTATGGATATCCAGCTTCTCGAGTTTTTTCAGGATATCGGTATAAAATGCGATGGCATTCTTCTGAATGGCAGCATCTGCACTTCCCAGGTTTTCTTCCGGTCCCGGACCATACCCTGCCGTAAGCTTTATTCCGGCATCCGCAGCCATTTTTCGCATCTCGGATAACTCCTCATCCGAGATGTTTTTTAACATGGCACAGGATATTTCCAGAATATCAAACCCCAGATCTTTCACCTTGCGGATATAGGTTTTCTGATCTGCGTCCCAATTTTTT
>JAIKYN010000174.1 GCA_024683155.1 Lachnospiraceae bacterium
TGAAGAATATCAGGTGGAAAAGGTGCGTTTTTCCAATATCGTGCGGGACGGAAAACGGGCATCTACACTGGAAGAAGCCGGGATCCGGGTGGGAGAGTATGTGAAGGACGTTTCCATCCAATAACCGAAATCGGGGGTTTACATTTGTCAAGTTTTCGTGTATATGGTGATAGTAGAACCGATCGATCTTTGGGGTAGACGATCGGCCGCGGGCAGGAAACTGTCCGGGAAGGGGCTACTATGAAATCATCATATTCTTACAGGGCGGAGTGGTATGCGGATATCCTCGCCCATCCGGAAAGTTACCGAACGGAACCTTTCCGGATGTGTGGCAATCTGTACTTTGTTGGGACGAAGGACAGTGCCACCCATTTACTGGACACAGGCGAGGGCCTGCTCTTATTTGACACTGGCTATCCCAATATGCAGGATTTTCTGCCGGAATCTATTACAAAGCTTGGCTTTGATCCAAAAGAGATTCGTTACATTTTTCATACCCACGGTCACTTTGACCATTTTGGGGCGACAAGGCGTCTGAAGGAGATCAGTGGTGCGTCCACCTGTATCTCCGGGATAGATGCCTGTTTGCTGCGGGCAAAACCGGAGATGGCTCTTTGCCACTATATGCCGGACATTTCCATGGAGATACCGGAAGAGGTGCTGCATCCCGACCGGGAACTGGAGGACGGAGAGATCCTTACCATCGGGAAAACGAGGGTGCACTGTATCTTAACCCCGGGGCATACGCCGGGAGCCATGAGTTATGAGATCTCCGTGCAGGAGAACGATCAGGAGTATACGGCGCTTTTGTGCGCTGGGGTTGGTTTTAATACCCTGAACATCGACTTTATCAAGGAGACGGGACTGAACTGGAGGGAAGACTTTGAACGGAGCCTTACCATCTGGAAGGGGATGAAACCGGATATTTTTCTGGGAAATCATACGCCGCAAAGTAAGACCCTGGAGCGGAAAGCGGAGGGAAAAAGCTTTGTGGACCGGGAGGCGTGGCCTTCTTATATTGCAGAGATCGACCATAATTTCCACGAGATGATCCGTGTGGAAGGATAGGGGGTATGGATGTATCAGCTGGTTGTTGTAGATGATGAACAGAAGATCCTGGATGGGATCGCAGATCTGTTTCCTTGGCAGAACATCGGTTTTGAGGTAACGGGGAAATTCACCAGTGCCCGGGCAGCACTGGATTTTATAGAACAAAATGATGTACAGGTGGTGCTGACGGATATTAAGATGCCGGGGATCAACGGGCTGGAGTTCGCGGAACAGCTTAAGAAGGATCCGGATGTGATCGTGGTGATCCTGAGCAGTTACAGTGATTACGAATATATGCGCCAGGCCCTTAAGATCGATATACAGGATTATCTGTTAAAACCGATCAATTACGGGGATCTGTCCAATTGCTTTGAAAAGATAAGGGGCATACTGGACGAGCGTTATGCCAAGGACATGCCGGATGCAGAGCCTTACTATGCCAAGATCATTCACATGGTGGATGATTATATCCGGAAAGAATTCCAGAAAGCCACGCTGGTGCAGGCGGCAGAGCAGGTAGGGATCAGTGCCGGATATTTATCCAAGATCTATAAAGAGCAAAAAGGTGTGGGATTCCAGGAGCAGCTGAATGCCACCCGGATGCAGAAGGCGGCGGAGATGCTGGAGAATCCGGCGGTTAAGAGCTATGAGATCGCCTACTACGTGGGGTATGACAGTCCCAAGAACTTTACCAGAGCCTTTAAGGCTTTCTATGGCGTAACGCCCAGAGATTACCGGAACGGCGTAAGGGGAGAGGAATCGTCATGCTGAGAAAATATTTTGTAAAGAGAGCCCGGTGGCACTTCCTGGTGATGATCGTGCCTACGCTGCTGATCTTTCTGTTCAGCGGTATCTTCTTTCTCCATGCCCAGAAGGAGCAGATGGAGAAGGAATCCATTAAGTCCCTGCAAAGCTTTGAGGACAGTCTGGAAGCGTCCATCTACAATATGGGATATCAGCTGGACTCTTTGATGTGTAATTCATCCTTTTCCCTGGCCCTTCGAAACCTTCTGGACCATACGGAAATGCGGCAGAACGACCAGATCGCCTTTAAGATGATCAAGTATTTCTTCAACAGCTATGAGACCTCCTACTCCTATATCCATTCGGTGTATCTGTATCTGGAGGACAGAGATCGTTTTCTTACTTCCGACACCGGACAGATCGCCAATACGGCGACCTACTACGATCAGGACTGGCTGGGGGAATATGAGAGCATGGACCCGGAAGAGCGGGTATACACCAATCACCGGTGGGTGCAGCGCTATACCTACGGAGAGCCTGTGGAGATCATCAGTATCTTCTACCGCATGACCTATATGGACGGAGTCATTGTGATCAACATCGATAAGGGAGAATACGGCAAGCTTCTCCGCAGCGTGCTGTTATCCTCCAACCAGAAGGTCATGCTGTTTAATTCCAAAGGGGATGTGGTATGCATCACGGACCCGGAGCTGGAACAGCTGGAGACCGATCAGTTTGCGGGAGAGATCCGGCAAGGGATCAAGACGGGAAAAGACAGTCTTCTTCATGACCGGTGGATAAAGCTGAGAGGAAGAAGCTACTATGTGGATACCATTTACTCGGAATATCTGAACCTGTATGAAGTCTCCATGACTTCCACCCTCCATCTGCTGGAAGCGATCCGTTTCTACATGCTCATGGCGGCACTGATCCTGCTGGTGGAAATGATGATCATGTTCCTGCTGGCCTATACCTATACCAAGCGGACCTTTTCCTACATCGAGGAGTGCGTGGATATCTTCTCCGCAGCAGAGAGGGGAGAAGCACTGGACAGTCATTTCCGGGAAGCAAATGACGAATATGCGCTGATCCTGAATAATATCATCCGCCTTTATCTGTCCAATAACCGGATCCAGACCAACCTCCGGGAAAAGCAGCATGAGATGGAGATGACGGAGATGGCGGCCCTGCAGCTGCAGATCAATCCGCATTTTATCTTTAATACCCTGCAGACCCTGGATTTTGAAGCCATGAAGCAGCTTGGTACTACCAGTCAGTTCCACGATATGATCCAGGATCTGGCCATGGTGGCAAAATATGCCCTGTCCGAACCGACGGAGCCTGTAACCTTAAGCAGAGAGCTGGAATGCTTAAGGGCGTATCTTGAGATCCAGAACATCCGCTTTGATGACCACGTGATCACCTATTATGAGATCAGCGATTCGGTGAAGGACTGCAAGGTCTTCCGGCTGATGCTGCAACCCATATTGGAGAACTGTTTTGAACACGGGGTGGATGAAACCAAGGAGAAGATCCTGGTGAAAGTAAAGGCCTTCGATAAGGGAGATCATATTGCTTTTGCCGTGGTGGATAACGGACGGGGCATTTCCCGTCAGGGCATTCTGGATCTGTACCGGAAGATCAACAGCAAGACCTCCAGAAACATCGGGCTCACCAACTTAAACCGCCGTCTGATCCTGCATTACGGGCCGGAATACCGGCTGCGGATCCGCAGTAAGGTGGGTATGGGAACGGAAGTAGCCTTCTCCATTCCCAAGTAAATAAAAAAATGAGAATTAAAATTAAATAATGAGACTTCAAAACAGAATTCCTAAAAAAATGAGACTTTTTTGTAAGAGGGAATTCTGTTTTGTTTTAGGGTGGAATGTTAACGTAGTTGTAGTGAATGCATTCCAAACTATATCACACAGGGAGGATACTCAATGAAACTTAAGAAAATAGGGGTTATATTTCTTTCAGCCATAATGACCATGAGTCTTCTGGCAGGTTGCGGCGATACCGCCGGCAGTTCCACAGACAGTGCAGCTACAGACAGTGCACCTGCTGCGACTGAGCAGGCAGCGCCCGCAGCAACAACCGAGACAACCGAGCAGACAACCGACAGTGCAGAACCTGTTACCCTTCGCTTCTCCTGGTGGGGCGGTGATGCAAGACATGAAGCTACCTTAGCTGTTATTGACGCTTATCAGAAGCTTCATCCCAATGTAACCATTGAACCGGAATACAGTTCCTATGACGGTTATTCAGAGAAGAAGACCACAGAATTCGCTTCTGAGACCGCACCGGATATCTTCCAGATCGAGACCGGCCTTGGTCCTGAGTATTACAACCAGGGTGTGCTCTACAATCTGACCGAAGGTGGCATGGACTTCAGTAATTTTGATGCAGCCTTCCTGGAGCAGAACGGACAGTTTGGAAGCGGTTCCCAGTACGCAATGCCCACCGGCCAGGCCGGAACGGCACTGATCGTAAACAAGGATCTGGCAGATGCCGTAGGTATCGACTTAAGCCAGCAGTACAACTGGGATCAGTTCTTCGAGTGGGGGAAGATGGTTCGTGAATATGATCCGGAATGTTATCTGCTTTCTGCTAATACATCTTATGCAACTGCATTTATCATCCGTGCATGGTGTCGTCAGATGAATGCAAAGCCCATCATTGATGCGGATATGAATCTGAACATGACCCAGGAGCAGTTTGAAGAATGCTTCACCTTCATCAAGAGACTCTATGATGAAGAAGTATGTGCACCTGCAGCTTATAAGGCACCCTTCGGTGATCAGGATCAGGAAGATCCCAACTGGATCGCCGGCAAGTATGTAGCATCCATTGGTTATACATCTTCTGCAGACGTACTTTCCGCTGCAAATTCCGAGATCACCTATATGGCAGGTCATCTGCCTCTGCGTGACGGCGGAGCAAGCGACGGCTGGTTCAATGACTGCCCTCAGTACATCGGTGTTTATGCAAAGACCGAGCATCCCAAGGAAGCCATTGATTTCCTGAACTTCTTCTATGGTGAAGAAGCAGCAGCGATCCTGGGAACCGTTCGAAGCGTACCTCCTACGGTTATGGCACAGGAGATCTGTGAAAAGGCAGGAACCCTGAACCCTCTGACCAAGGAAAGCGTATCGGTCAGCATGCTGTACAACGGACAGTCCGATGGCGGTCCTACCACAGGTTCCGAAGTAACCGCTATCTTAACCGATGCTTATGAAAATGTTTCTCACGGTACCTTATCTCCTGCAGAAGCAGCAGAAGAGACCGTTGAGCTGTTGAACGACTATATCGATACACATAAGTAAGATAAGTCGGATCAAATGATTGATAGATTTCAGTAAAGTGGGGGTCCTGTATGTGATACATGCAGGGCCCCTGATAAAAGGAAGACATTTCATGAAAAGAAAGAAACGCTTATCCCGGGATAATCAGGCTTATTTTTATCTTCTGCCCTGGATCATCGGAATGCTGGTGTTGCAGATCTATCCCTTCATCACCTCCTTCTATTATTCCCTGACAGAATACAATGCTCTGAAAGATCCCAATTTCATCGGCTTGGACAATTACATACGTTTATTTACAAGAGATAAGGAGTTCGTAAAGTCTCTGACAGCGACCATTAAATATTCGGTCTATACGGTTCCCTGTAAGATCATCATGTCCCTGTTCATTGCAGTACTGTTGAACAAAGGACGCAAGGGCATCGGAGCACTGCGAACCATTTACTATCTGCCCTCTTTGTTCGGAGGCAGTATGGCAGTATCCATTCTCTGGAAGATCATGTTCATGGATGATGGAATGATCAATGCCTTCCTGCACAAGTTCGGTGTGGAGACCATTTCTTTCCTGGGAAATCCCTCCACGGCGCTTCCTACCTTAAGTGCATTGGAAGTATGGCAGTTTGGATCTTCCATGGTCATGTTCCTGGCCGCTTTAAAGCAGGTACCGCAATCGCTCTATGAAGCGGCGCAGATCGACGGAGCAGGTCCTGTTAAGAGCTTTTTCAAGATCACCATTCCGCAGATCTCACCCATCATTTTCTTCTGTATCATCATGCAGACCATCAATGCGCTGCAGAACTTCACTTCCGCCTTTGTAGTAACCCAGGGCGGTCCCGTTAAGAGCACCTATATGCTGGGCTTAAAGCTGTATAACGACGGATTCCTGTTTATGAAGATGGGATACGCCAGTGCTACCAGCTGGGTGATCTTTGCACTGGTGCTGGTATTTACCCTGGTATTGTTCGGAACTTCCAAATACTGGGTATTCTACGGCGATGAAGATTGATAGGAGAGCGTACCATGCGTAAACGAACAAAAAAGAAAATTCAGGAAGTTCTGGCTTATGTTGTCCTGATCACCATAGGGATCGTTATGATCTATCCGCTGATCTGGATGTTCTTTGCCAGCTTCAAGACCAATGAAGAAATATATGGCAGCATTTCTCTACTCCCAAAGAGTTATAGCTGGGAAGCCTTTGTGGATGGCTGGAACGCCATAGGTGGAAATACCTACGCAGTTTTCTTCAAAAACTCATTTCTGCTGGTAATCCCGACCACCTTGCTGACGGTAGTATCCAGTACCCTTGTGGCTTACGGATTTGCCCGTTTCAACTTTGTTGGAAAGCGATTGGCCTTCTCCCTTTTGCTGTCCACATTGATGCTTCCTAACGCCATCCTGATCATCCCCAGATACTCCATTTTCCGGAATCTGCATGTACTGGATGGATACGGACCGTTCTATCTGATGGCAGCCTTTGCCTGCTATCCCTTTTTTACCTATATGCTGGTGCAGTTCCTGCGGGGACTTCCCAGAGAACTGGATGAATCGGCTTACATCGACGGCTGCGGAACCTTCCGGACACTGATCCAGATCCTGCTTCCGCTATTAAAACCGGCCATGTTTTCCGCAGGTTTATTCCAGTTTTTATGGACCTACAATGATTACTTCAATTCATTGATCTATATCAATACCGTAAAGAAATTCACCGTGTCCCTGGCACTTCGGCTTTCTCTGGATTCCGAGACCATCGTCATCTGGAAGAATGTGATGGCAATGTCCTGTCTGGCCGTTCTGCCGGTGGTTGTCTTATTCTTCTTCTGCCAGAAGTACTTCGTGGAAGGCATCGCAACCAGCGGACTGAAAGGATAAACATGAAAGTAAAGAACCCGGTGATCCCGGGATTTCATCCGGACCCATCCCTTCTGTGTGTGGGAAAGGACTACTATATAGCGACTTCCACCTTCGAGTGGTTTCCGGGGGTATGTATCCTGCATTCCACGGATCTGGTGAACTGGGAGATCGCATCCTATGCACTCACCGATGATGAGCGGGTGGATATGACGGGACTGGATATGTCCTGCGGCATCTGGGCTCCCAATCTTACCTGGGACAACGGCCTTTTCTATCTGGCCTATACCATCGTCTATACGGATCGCCAGCGTTATAAGGATACCTATAATTTCGTTACCACGGCGCCGGATGTAAGAGGCCCCTGGTCGGAACCGGTACTCCTGAACGCTTCCGGCTTTGATCCATCCATCTTCCATGAAAACGGAAGGCACTATCTGGTCAACATGGTCATCGATCACAGGACCGACCGGGTACGCTTCTGCGGCGTGGATCTCCAGGAGTACGATCCGGGCAGTAAGAAGCTTCTTGGGGAGCCGGTGCGGATCTCCAAAGGAACCGGACGGGGAGAAACAGAAGGTCCCAATATCTTTAAGCATGGGGATTATTATTACCTGGTGGTGGCGGAAGGCGGCACAAGATACAAACACTGCACCTGCGTCCTCAGATCCCGATCTCTTACCGGGCCTTATGTGGCAGATCCCAACAATCCGGTGTTAACGTCCGCAGATCAGGAGGACTGTCTGCTGCAAAGAGCCGGTCATTCCCAGGCAGTACAGGGAGCAGACGGCAACTGGTATATGTCTCATCTATGTTCCAGACCGGTGGAAAGAAACAGCATCCTGGGACGGGAATGTGCCATTCAGAATATTGAGTGGACCGAAGAGGGCTGGTTTAAGATATCAGCCAATGACTGCGGAAAACCCGAGGAATACTTTGAAGTGCCTGACATTTCCGTAAAACAGCAGCTGGATCATTCTCAGAGAGTAGATTTCTCCGACGGGCAGATTCCCCTTGAATACATGACTCTTCGCAGGTCCTTTGCCAGAAACGGGATCTCGGTGGAAAACGGAAAGCTTCACCTAAAGGGCGGAGCATCCGTGATGAGTAAGTATTTTCAGAGCCTGCTTGCCAGAAGACAGCAGAGCCTGTACTGCGATTTCGAAGCGGAAATGTGGTTTGAACCCAGGCATTTGAATCATATCGCGGGCCTGCTGGTGTACTACAACTATGATAATCATTATTACCTGAAGATGAGCCGTGGAGAGGACGGAAAGTTCCTGGCGGTCACCTCCAATGTCAATAAGGAAGTAGAGGATGTGGCAACGGTGCTCCTGCCGGAGGATAGCAGTCATGTGCTTCTGAAAGCAGAGATCCGGAAAGACCATCTGCAGTTCTTCTATGCACTTCCGGGACAGGGCTACAAAGCCATCGGACCTGGACTGGATATGAAGAATATCTCCGATGAGCATATCGTAGGAAACGGCTTTACCGGTTCCATGCTGGGAGTTAACTGCTGCGACTGTCAGCTGGATGGCGTCAGTGCAGAGTTTTCATTTTTAAATTATACGGAATATGACGTGAAATGATACAAAGGGGTCATATCCGGAAGGAGAATAAAGTGAATGTAAAAGATAAAGTAATCCTGATCACAGGAGGAGCAGGCGGACTGGGATCCGAAATGGGGAAGCTTCTGAGTAAGAACGGCGCCAAGGTATGCCTGCTGGACATCGATGCGGACCGGGGAGAAGAAACGCTGAAGGCCATGGCGGAAGAAGGTTTGACCGCCACCTTCTATAAGATCGATCTTACCTCGGAAGATAACTGGAAAGCGGTGGTACAGACCGTTCTGGAGACCTTCGGACGGATCGACGTGCTGATCAACAATGCCGGCATCAATATCCGCAAGCCAGTGGAAGAGATGAGTTTTGACGAATGGAATACCATGATGCGGGTCAATACGGGAAGTACGTTCCTGGGGACCAAGGCCGTTCTGCCGGTGATGAAAGAGCAGAAGGGCGGAGCCATCATCAATACCTCTTCGGTGTGCGGTCTTATCGGTCATAAGTATACGCCGGAAGCGTATACCGCATCCAAGGGAGCCATCACCATGTTTACCAAGGCCATTGCTTCCAGATACGGCTGCTTCGGAGTTCGTTGCAACTCCATTCATCCCAGTACGGTAATGACACCTCTGGTAGAGAAGATGCTTCAGGATCCCCAGAGAGCCGCTGAGCGTCTGGGAGAGGTACCGTTGGGACGACTGGCTACGTCGGATGATGTGGCACAGGCGGTACTTTATCTGTGCAGTGAAGAAGCATCGTTCATCAATGGAGTGAGCATGCCCATTGATGGAGGGGTTACTTGCTATTAACAACGAAAATGCTCGTTAACACTCGCATATTCGTGCACGTTTCCGGAGGAAACGTGCGGAGAACGAAAGAGTTCGTTGACACTCACTCATTAACGAAAATGCTCGTTAACACTCGCATATTCGGGCATGTTTCCGGAGGAAACGTGCGAGAAACGAAAGAGCTCGTTGACACTCACTCATTCGTACACGTTTCCGGAGGAAACGTGCGAGAAACGAAAAAGCTCGTTAACACTCGCACATTAACGAAAGAGTAAAAAATATAGAAAAACAGGAGATTTGATCATGGGTTATAGTGATGAATTGATCCGGGAGTTGGAGGAGAAGGCCAGGAAGATCCGCAGGGATGTGATCGTCAGCATTGGTGTTGGCGTAGCGGGTCATGTGGGCGGTTCCAATTCCGCGGCAGATATTGTAACGGCTTTATATTTCTATAAGATGAAACACGATCCCAAGAATCCTTCCATGGAAGATCGGGACCGCTTCTTATTAAGTAAGGGGCATGTGGGAATCCTGCAGTATTCCGCATTGGCAGAAGCCGGATATTTCCCGGTGGATGCGCTGGAACATACCAAAGAGCTGGGTTCCTTCCTCCAGGGACATCCGGATGTGCAGAAGACACCGGGTATTGAGGCAGGTACCGGTTCTCTGGGACAGGGCCTTTCCATTGGTCTTGGTATGGCACTGGGACAGAAACTAAAGAAGATCGATCGCAAGACCTACGTTCTTATGGGAGACGGAGAGATCGCAGAAGGACAGATCTGGGAAGCAGCCATGGCGGCAGCAGCTTTCCATGTAGACAATCTTGTAGCCATCCTGGATCGTAACGGCCTGCAGGCTAACGGCCCCACCAAGGTTCGCTTTAACAGTGGAGATCTGGGTGCTAAGTTCTTAAGCTTCGGCTGGCACGTGATCGAGATCAACGGCCATAACATGCGGGAGATCTTAAAAGCCCTGGATGATGCGGATCAGGTAAAGGGTGTTCCCACCGTGATCATAGCCAATACCGTTAAGGGTAAGGGCGTAAGCTTTGCAGAAAACGTAGTCGGTTTCCATAACGGTGTCCTCTCACAGGAACAGTACGAGCAGGCACTGAAGGAATTATCATAAGGGAGAGAAGAATCATGGGTTATACAAATCAAAGACAGGCATATGGTAATACCCTTGTGGAGCTGGGAAAAACCGATGAACGCATTGTGGTTCTGGATGCGGATCTTGGCGGTTCCACCATGGGAAAGCTTTTTGAAGCGGAATTTCCGGAGCGGCATTTTGAGATGGGTATCGCAGAAGCGGATATGACCAGTGTGGCAGCAGGACTGGCACAGACAGGACATATTCCCTTTACCAATTCTTTTGCCGTATTTTCCGGCGGACGTGCATTTGATCAGATCCGTCAGACCATTGCCATTGGCAAGCTGAATGTGAAGATCTGCGGATCTTCCTCCGGGTTATCGGATTTTGGTGACGGCGCCACTCATCAGTGTGTGGAGGATATGGCAATCTTCCGTGCGGTTCCCAACATGACGGTACTTTGCCCCGCAGATGCCAATGAAACCGTGGAAGCCGTGAAAGCGATGGTAGAAATGCAGGGCCCCTGCTATATCCGTCTGAACCGTAACGATTATGAGAACTCTACACAGGAAGGGGTTCCTTTTAAGATCGGCGAGCCGGTGATCATGCGGGAAGGCCATGACATCGCATTGTTTGCCGCAGGCTATATGGTCCATCTGGCACTGGAAGCGGCAGAAGCCTTAAAGGATAAGATCTCCGTGAAGGTGATCAATGTAGCCACCATTAAGCCGTTAAATACGGAAGCGGTGATCGCAGCAGCTGCAGATTGCAAGGCAGTTGTTACGGCAGAAGAACATAACATCCGCGGCGGTATGGGCAGCGCCATTGCAGAAGCACTTTGCAAGAATCCCAAGCCCATAGAGTTCGTGGGAATGAAGGATGAGTTCGGATGCAGTGCCCATAATTATAAGGAACTGCTGGAGCACTTCGGCCTTACCACGAAGGCACTGATCGCTGCAGTAGAAAAGATGTACAACAACTATTAAAAAAACTGCGTACAAAATCCGGTACAGGTTGTTGAAAAACAGCATAAAACGTTACAATGAATATACAGGAGGTAGTAAAAATGAGAATTGGTTTTATCGGACTGGGTATTATGGGAAAGCCCATGGTAGCCAACTTAATGAAGGCAGGTCATGAGGTGATCGCATATGATGTGATCCCTGCAAATGTGGAGGCAGTTGTAGCAAAGGGCGCAGTTGCCGGCACATCCAGCAAGAATGTGGCAGAACAGTGTGAGCTGATCATTACCATGCTGCCCAATTCGCCCCATGTAAAGAGCGTTGTTATGGGACCGGACGGAGTCCTGGAAGGGGCAAAGCCCGGCACGATCCTTATCGATATGAGTTCCATCGCTCCGCTTGCTTCCAGAGAGATCTGTGAAGCCTGCGCCGCAAAGGGGGTTAAGATGATCGATGCTCCCGTATCCGGAGGCGAACCCAAGGCCATCGACGGAACCATGTCCATTATGGTAGGTGGTGACAAGGCTGTATTTGACCAGGTATATGACATTCTCATGTCCATGGGCGGAAGTGCGGTACACTGCGGTGATATCGGTGCAGGTAATACCACCAAGCTGGCTAATCAGGTCATCGTTGCATTAAACATTGCAGCGGTATCCGAAGCATTTACCTTAAGTACCAAAGCAGGCGTGGATCCTGTGAAGGTGTTTGATGCCATTAAGGGCGGTCTGGCAGGTTCCACCGTTATGAACGCTAAGATTCCCATGATCCTGGATGGTAACTTTAATCCCGGTTTCAAGATCGATCTGCATATCAAGGATCTGCAGAACGCACTGGACACCGGACATGGCGTAGGTGCTCCCATGCTGCTCACCGCTGAGGTAATGGAGATCCTCCAGAACCTTCATATGAATGGTATGGGTCAGAACGATCACAGCGGTATTGCAAGATATTATGAGAACCTGGCAGGTTGTGAGATCCGTAAGTAAGCCGATGTATAGTCTGCCCCTCCTTACTTAAAATACATGTATACAATTTCTTATTGACAAACGTATTTGAAAATATTACTATAATCGGCATAAGGCGACGGAGTCTTTAATGCGAAGCATTAGAGACTCCGTCGCTATTTTTATTTATTTTTTCAAAACCACGAAGATTACG
>JAIKYN010000332.1 GCA_024683155.1 Lachnospiraceae bacterium
CCAAATAATATTATTGAGGAGGTTCAAAGTTATGTCCGAAGAAACTTTTGAACAGATGCTGGAAGCATCACTTAAAACAATACATACAGGAGAGGTTGTTGAAGGCACCGTTATCGACGTGAAACCGGAAGAAGCTGTTCTTAACATTGGTTGCAAGTCTGATGGTATTCTCACTAAGTATGAATATACGAATGAACCCGGCGCTGATCTGACCACACTGCTGCATGTAGGTGATCAGTTGGAAGTAAAAGTAGTCAAGGTGAATGACGGTGAAGGTCAGATCCTTTTATCCTACAAGAGACTTGCTGCTGAGAGAGGAAACAAGAGAATCGAAGAAGCATACAACAACAAGGAAGTGCTTACCGCTAAGGTTACTCAGGTACTGGATGGTGGTATCTGTGTTGTTGTGGACGAAGTTCGTATCTTCATTCCTGCCAGCCTTGTATCCGATACCTATGAGAAGGATCTGAGCAAGTACGCAGGTCAGGATATCGACTTTGTGATTACAGAGTACAATCCCAAGAGAAGACGTTATATCGGTGATCGCAGACAGCTGATCGCTGCTAAGAAAGCAGAACAGCAGAAGGAACTCTTTGAGAAGATCAAAGAAGGCGATGTTGTTACCGGCGTGATCAAGAATGTAACCGACTTCGGTGCATTCGTAGATCTGGGCGGAGCAGATGGCCTGCTTCATATCTCTGAGATGAGCTGGGGCCGTGTAGAGAATCCTAAGAAGAATTTCAAGGTTGGCGATGAGCTTACCGTTCTGATCAAGGAGATCTCCGGCAGTAAGATCGCTCTTTCTCTTAAATTTGATGATACCAATCCTTGGAAAGGAGCTGCTGAGAAGTTCGCAATTGGTAACGTTGTAACCGGTAAGGTTGCTCGTATGACCGACTTTGGCGCATTTGTTGAACTGGCTACCGGCATTGATGCACTGCTTCATGTTTCTCAGATTTCCAAGGATCATATTGAAAAGCCCTCTGACGTATTGAAGGTTGGGGAAGAAGTTACCGCTAAGGTAGTTGACTTCAATGAAGAGGACAGAAAGATCTCATTAAGTATCAAGGCTCTTCTTGCTCCCGATCCCGAAGAGGAAGCTAAGGAAGAAGATGAAGATGCTGAGGCAGTATCTGTTAACATTGACGAAGTGATCGCATCCCAGGAAGAAGAGTAAGATATCGTTTTACAAAAAGTAGAATTATATTTTGCATAGGAAGGGGAGTTCCATGGCTTACGATTACGAGTATTTTAAAACAGAAGTTTTCAAGCTGACCCACATCGATCTGAATGCTTATAAAGAAAAACAGATGAAGCGACGGATCGATACATTGATCGGAAAACACGAGATCAAGGACTACGATAAATACGTAGCTTTGCTTCGTTCGGATAAGTCCGCATTTGAAGAATTCGTGAATTATCTGACCATCAATGTTTCCGAATTTTACAGAAATCCGGAACAGTGGACCATCATGGATAAAGATGTATTTCCGGAACTGATCAAGAAGTTCGGAAACAACCTGAAGATATGGAGTGCTGCATGCTCTACCGGTGATGAACCTTATTCACTGGTTATGGCATTATCCAGGCACTTATCTTTGAATCAGATCCGGATCGATGCGACCGATATTGATAAGCAAGTCATTGCGAAAGCAAAAGTTGGCTTATACAATGAGAAATCCGTTGCATCCGTACCGGCTGATCTGAAGAAACAGTATTTTACAATGGTTGGACCGTCTTATCAGATTTCCGACCAGATCAAAGCAAGGGTTACCTTCAAGGAGCATAATCTTCTGAAGGATGCATACCCTACCAATCAGCACCTGATCGTGTGCCGTAATGTTTTGATCTACTTTACGGAGGAAGCAAAGGATGAGATCTTCCGTAAGTTCTTTAATTCGCTGGCTCCCGGTGGAGTTCTTTTCATCGGTAGTACGGAACAGATCATTAATTACAAGGAGATCGGATTTGAACGTAAGAGTTCCTTCTTCTATGTAAAGCCTAAGCCTTGATCTGTAATGAAATATGAGACGTAACGAAAGCCCTGCAGATTTCTGCAGGGCTTTTTCTTATAGAGTGGAACCCGTCTGTGAGTGAAGAAATGGACCGGATCCGTTCTTATACCGATGATATAAGGATTCCGATTTATCCTTCAAAACGCATGATGTTCAGAATGTGGGAGGCGTATGCGGAGAAGCCGTCCCGATCCTGTTTGAACTCATCGGTGAGTTCGAAATAATAGGTCTTATCGTTGTAGTCTGTTTTAAAGAAAGGCTGGAACAGGGTTTCCCACATGGGAAGGAAGGTGCTGTTCTTTCTTGTATAGCAGGTGGCGGCGGTAGCGTTGACGCGGCGGTCCTTATCCACATATGCTGCCACGGATTTATGCATGGCCATATCTTCCGCGGGAAGATAATAGTAATCCCTGTAATTGGCATAGAAATATTTCAGTTCGCCGATATACAGAGGCACATGAAGATATGCGGTACTTAATTCACCGTCAAAGGAGCAGCCTTTTGCCTTGAATTTGAGAGGCATGGGAAGATTGGCGGGGAGAGAAAGCTTCATGATCAGTTCTGCCTTTTCCTTGCCATTTACATCGGTATAATAGTTGGCCTGAACCTTCTTTACACGGATCTTCCCGTTAAACAGGTCATAGTAGGAAAGCATGGGCAGGATCCGCAGCATGCCGATGATATCTTCTTTGTTATGAGTCAGCAGGATCTTCAGGGTTTCTTCCTGCGGATCTCCCAGATATCCTTTGTAAACGTTGATCAGTTCTCCGCCGTTATAGATATCTTCTCGATCGATCCCCATGAAACGTTCCACGGTTTTCTGTTTGCAATCCGGTAAACGAAGGAAGGTCTTGTAAGGATTGATGCGCTGGAAAAGATCCAGACCCATCATGTTCATAATGGGGCAGGGGATACCGAAGGATTTGCATTTCTGCTCCAGGTAAGGGATGTCAAAACGATTGCCGTTATAATCAATGATCACGGAATAGGGCTTTGCAAATTCCATGAACTCCTTTAACATTTCTTCCTCATCCATCAGGTGTTCTGCGAAAAACTGGTGTAAATAAAAACTGCCGGCTTTGTTGTAAATGCATCCGATGAGATATAAAGCAGAAGAGTTGGCAGTGAAACCGGTTGTCTCGATATCCACGAAGAGAACTTCGTTGAGCGGCATATAACGCTCCAGAGGATAGTCCGTTTCCTTCAGTATATAGCTTAATTTCTCTGTGAAAATGCGCATGGTGTCATTCCTTTCCCACGGAATTGTATATCAATTATCAGACTGCTACATTTCATTCAAATTGTACTGAAAAATGTGCGTTGGTGATTTGTATTTATTCTTTCTTAACTCCTTATGATTATAGTATACTAAATTTGAATGGAGAATTGTGAGCATTTTAAGATGGAAATTCTGTTTTTGTTTCTTATGTGTCCACAATTACTTCAAAAACTATGGAAAGAAGGAGAGCAAAATGGCAAGTTCTACATTTTTGGGCGGCGTCCATCCTTATGACGGCAAAGATCTGTCGAAGGATAAGCCTATCAAAGACGTACTGCCCAAGGGAGATTTGGTGTATCCATTATCTCAGCATATTGGTGCCCCTGCGAAGCCTGTGGTTGCAAAGGGTGATCATGTTCTCACCGGTCAGATGATCGCAGAAGCCGGTGGGTTTGTTTCTGCACCGATCTATGCGTCTGTTTCCGGTACCGTAAAGGCAATCGAGCCCAGACGGATCGTTACCGGTGATAGTGTGAACAGTATCGTTATTGAAAATGACGGGCTGTATGAGGAGGTGGAGTATCCCCAGAGAAAACCTGTGGAGGAGATGACGAAGGAGGAGATCATCGAGAGCGTCAGAACCGCAGGTGTTGTTGGTATGGGTGGTGCCGGATTCCCTACAGCGGTTAAGCTCTCTCCCAAGGAGCCGGATAAGATCGATTACATTATCGCCAACTGCGCGGAATGCGAACCTTATTTAACTTCCGATTATAGAAGAATGATCGAGAACCCTGAATTACTCATCGGCGGTCTTAAGATCATGCTGCAGCTGTTTGATCATGCGCAGGGTATTCTTGCAGTGGAAGAGAATAAGCCTGATGCCATCAAATTATTAAAAGAGAAAACCAAGGATGAGCCTCGTATTTCCGTAAGGCCTCTGAAGACAAAGTATCCCCAGGGTGCTGAGCGAATGATCATCTACGCCTGTACCGGTCGTAAGATCAATTCCAAAATGCTTCCTGCCGATGCAGGTTGTATCGTAGATAACGTGGATACCATCGTTGCCATCAATGATGCGGTGCGTAACGGAAGACCGTTAATGTATCGTATCGTTACCGTGACCGGTGATGCCATTAAGGATCCCCGGAATTTCCGTGTGCGTATCGGTACCAACTATCATGAGCTGATCGAAGAAGCTGGCGGATTTATCAAGGATCCCGAGAAGATCATTTCCGGTGGACCGATGATGGGCTTTGGTATTTTCGATACCAACGTACCCACCACAAAGACAGCATCCGCACTTCTTTGTCTGTCCAGAGACGATGTCTCCCGGATGGAACCTTCTGCCTGCATTAATTGCGGCCAGTGTGTGGAAGCCTGTCCGGAGCAGCTGATCCCCAGCCACCTGGCTACGTATTCCGAGCATCATAACGAGGAAGCATTCCTTAAGAATAATGGTCTGGAATGTGTGGAATGCGGCTGCTGCAGCTTTGTCTGTCCCGCCAAGAGACCTCTTACACAGTACATTAAATCCATGCGCAAGATTCAGCTTGCGAAGAAGAAAAAGTAAGGGGGGACATCATGAGCGAATTAATGAAAGTATCATCTAATCCGCATATTCGGTCAAAGTCCACCACCAGCAATATCATGTTACTGGTTGTGATCGCACTTTTACCGACCACCGGATTCGGAATCTATAATTTCGGTACCGATGCACTGTTACTGATCCTTGTAACGGTTGCAACCACCGTTCTTACTGAGTTTATCTATGAAAAGTTAATGAAGCTTCCCGTTACCATCGGTGATTTTTCTGCCGTTGTTACAGGTCTGCTTCTGGCTTTGAACCTGCCTTCTACCGCACCCTGGTGGATGGCTGTTTTGGGTGGCGTTTTTGCGATCCTGGTTGTAAAGATGCTGTTTGGCGGACTTGGCCAGAACTTCATGAACCCTGCGCTGGGCGGAAGATGTTTCCTGGTGATCTCCTTCCCTGCACTGATGACCAACTTCGTAACCGATACCTATACAGGAGCTACGCCTCTTTCCATGCTGAAGAACGGGGATGCTCCGGTTCTTATGGATATGATCATCGGACGTACCGGTGGTACCATCGGTGAGACCAGTTTGATCGCTATTGTATTAGGTGCCTGCATTCTGATCCTCTTTGGAGTGATCGATCTGAAGGTTCCCGGTTCCTATATTGTATCTTTTGTGATCTTCCTGATCTTATTCAGTGGTCACGGTTTTGATCCTGCCTATATTTCCGCACACCTTGCCGGTGGTGGTTTGATGCTGGGTGCTTTCTTCATGGCAACGGATTATGTTACCAGACCCATCACACCCAAAGGACAGATCGTATACGGTATCTTCCTTGGTATCATGACCGGTATCTTCCGTCTGTTCGGCTCGGGCGCGGAAGGTGTCAGCTTTGCCATTGTTCTGGGTAACCTGTTGGTACCTCTTATCGAGAAGTACACAATGCCCAGAGCCTTTGGTGTACCCAAGCCTGTGAAGGAAAAGAAATCCAAAGAGAAGGAGGGCGAAGCAAAATAATGAATGCAGACGTTAAAAGTATGTTATGTGATGCTTTGAAACTCCTTTTGATCACTGTTGTTGCAGGGCTTCTTCTTGGTGGCGTATATCAGCTGACCAAGGATCCCATTGCAGCACAGGAGCTGAAAGCAAAGCAGGAAGCTTGCCAGGCTGTATTTGCCGATGCCGCTTCCTTCATTGAGATCACCGATTTTGATGCCGAGGCAGAAAGTGCCAAGATCCACGATTCCTATCCTGCACAGGATATTGACGGAATGTATGAAGCACTGGATGCATCCGGTAACGTCATCGGGTATGTGATCAATGTAACCACCCATGAAGGTTACGGCGGAGATATTCAGTTCTCCCTGGGTATTTCCAATGAATCGGTATTAAACGGCATGTCCATCTTAAGCATTTCCGAGACAGCAGGACTTGGTATGAGAGCAGAAGAGGTACTGGTTCCTCAGTTTGCGGATAAGCCCATTACCGTATTTACCTATACCAAGACCGGCTCAACCTCCGACAGTGAGATTGATGCGATCTCCGGTGCGACCATTACCACCAATGCAGTGACCAATGGTGTAAATGCCGGAATTTATTACTATGCTACTGTTTTGAAGGGAGGTGCTTCCAATTGAATAAATCCACAGAACGTTTATACAATGGAATTATCAAGGAAAATCCCACCTTTGTCCTGACCCTGGGTATGTGTCCCACACTGGCGGTTACCACATCGGCGATCAACGGTTTGGGCATGGGCCTTTCCACGATGGTGGTTCTGGCACTGAGTAACCTGATGATCGCTGCACTGCGTAACTTCATTCCCAATCGGGTACGTATTCCGGCCTTCATCGTTATCGTTGCCAGCTTTGTTACCATGACACAGCTTTTATTGCAGGGATTTGTACCGTCTCTTTACAAATCTCTGGGAATCTATATTCCTTTGATCGTTGTTAACTGTATCATTTTAGGTCGTGCAGAATCCTATGCTTCCAAGAATCCGATGATCCCGTCCTTGTTTGACGGTATCGGAATGGGCCTTGGTTTTACCATGGCGCTGACCATGATCGGTCTGGTGCGTGAGATCTTAGGTTCCGGCAAAGCGTTCGGATTCCAGATCCTTCCCGATTCTTATGTGCCCATCAGTATCTTCATCATGGCACCCGGTGCGTTCTTCGTTCTGGCAGCGCTTACGGCGATCCAGAATAAGATCAAGATCGAAGGCGAGAAGAAGGGCAAGGACATGTCCAGGATCCAGTCCGGCTGCAACAGCGATTGTGCTGCTTGCGGGGAGACGGGATGCGGCCATCGTTTCTATGATGAAAATGCTAAGCCCGGTCCGGTAGGCAAGGTAAATGCCGAGGAAACAAAAGCTGCAAAAGCCGAGGTAAAAGCTGAAGCTGCAAAAGCCGAGGTAAAAGCCGAAGCGAAAGAAGAAGTAAAAGCGGAAGCAAAAGAAGAAGTAAAAGAAGCAGTGAAAGCAGAAGAAGGAAAGGAGGAGAATAAGTAATGGGTGAATATATTGCGATCCTGATTGGTTCTTCTCTGATCAGCAACGTTGTATTAAGTCAGTTTTTAGGTCTTTGTCCCTTCCTTGGCGTATCCAAGAAGACAGAGACTGCAACCGGTATGGGGGTAGCGGTTATTTTCGTTATTACCATTTCCTCATTTGTAACCGGCGTGATCTATAAATTCCTGTTAATACCTTTGGGAATTTCCTATTTGCAGACCATCGTATTTATCCTGATCATCGCAGCATTGGTTCAGTTTGTTGAGATGTTCCTGAAAAAATATGTGGTTTCCCTGTATAACTCACTGGGTGTGTATCTTCCTCTGATCACCACCAACTGTGCGGTACTGGGTGTGGCTCTTACCAATGTTCAGAAGGATTACAGCATCGGTAAGGGAGTTGCCAACGGATTTGCAACAGCAGTAGGCTTTACCATTTCCATTATTTTGCTGGCAGGCCTTCGTGAGAAGATGGAATATAACAATATTCCCAAGCCGCTGCAGGGTATGCCTCACGTTCTGTTAACAGCAGGTCTTATGGCTATTGCATTCTGCGGATTCTCCGGAATCTCGTTCTAATACGGAAATTGCCAGCGTTGCGGCGAAAGAGCAACGCAGAAAAGTGGTGAAACATGAGTGGAATTATGATCGCGACTTTGATCGTCGGAGGCGTGGGAATCTTCGTAGGAATCTTCCTGGGAATCGCGTCTTTGAAGTTCAAGGTGGAAGTGAATGAAAAAGAAGAGGCGGTATTGGGATGCCTTCCCGGTAACAACTGCGGTGGTTGTGGTTACCCCGGTTGTTCCGGCCTTGCGGCAGCAATTGCCAAGGGTGAGGCTCCTGTAAACGCCTGTGTGGTTGGCGGCGAACCGGTTGGTCAACAGATCGCTGCCATTATGGGTGTGGAAGCCGGAGAGAGTGTACGGAAGGTTGCTTTCGTTGCCTGTGCCGGTGACTGCGGAAAGACCAAAGTGGATTATGAATACAGCGGTGTGGAAGATTGCCGTATGCTGGCATTTGTTCCCAACGGTGGGCCCAAGAGCTGTAATTATGGATGTCTTGGTTATGGTGCCTGCGTGGATGTCTGTCCTTTTGACGCCATCCATGTGATCCAGGGCGTTGCCAAGGTGGATCCGGAGGCTTGTAAGGCCTGCGGTAAGTGCGTGGACGTATGCCCCAAGCATCTGATCTCATTGATCCCTTACGATACCCCTTACATGGTTGCCTGTGCCAATAAGGACAAAGGTCCTGAGACCATGAAGAAGTGTGAGGTTGGTTGTATCGGCTGTCAGTTATGCGTAAAGCAGTGTCAGTCGGATGCGGTAACGGTTACCGATTTCAATGCAACCATCGATCCGGAGAAATGTGTCGGCTGCGGTGCCTGCTTCGAGAAGTGCCCGAAGAAGGCCATTGTAAAGAGAATGTAAATAGATCACCTTGTATTTTCAGGGAAGGGCATATTCCGGGAATCCGGAAGTGGTGCGTATTTCACCGTTATCAAGGATAAACAGGGCCTCAACTTCGTCGAGAGATTCGATGTAGGAGAGGCCTTTTTCTGCACCCAAAATCAGGCAGGTAGTGGATAAGGCATCTCCTTCCATGGAGGAGCTTGAAAGGATGGTCACTCCCTG
>JAIKYN010000179.1 GCA_024683155.1 Lachnospiraceae bacterium
GGTCGGCGTTTGCATATAAAAGAAATCTTAAAATATAGCGAATCTTTTCTTTCATGAGGTATGTAACCAGCTTTATGTCGTGATGCATATATTATACGTATTTTTGAGCTCATTTACAATCAAAGAAAGAATCCAGTATAATATTATTTGCTTTTGTCGATACAAAATGAGGGCCAAAAAATGGAAGACAAATGTAAGAAAACCTTTACGGCACTGGAAGAAGAATCCGAAAAGATAAGCTGACAAGGCATGAAAACTGTAAAAAGTTTTTCGTGCCTTTCTGTTTTTGGTGCTATAATGGGTTAGTCTATGCTAATAATATAGCAAGGATATAGAAGGGTAAGGAGAAAGGAAGTAAAAAACAATGGGTTTTATGAAGAAAGTCTTTGCCAACACAAGAAAACCGCAGGGGTTTATCGGCAAGATGATGGCAAAGGGAATGAATGGCGGTGACCATAAAAGACTGGCCAACTGGGGATTTAGCCATGTTACGTTTCGCGGAGACGAACAGGCGGCGGATCTGGGCTGTGGCGGAGGTGCCAATGTAATGCGTCTGCTGCAGAAGATTCCCAACGGTACGGTAAAAGGCCTGGATTACTCCGAAGTGTCGGTGGCGATTTCCCGAGAAACCAATGAGGCTGAGATCGCGAAGGGGCGTTGCGAGATCCTGCAGGGAAACGTAATGGATCTGCCTTTTGCAGATGAGTCCTTTGACGTTGTTACTGCTTTTGAGACCATCTATTTCTGGCCGGATCTGAATAAGAGTTTTTCGGAAGTGTTCCGGACGTTAAAAAGCGGTGGATTTTTCATGATCACCAATGAATCGGACGGAAAAAACGAGAAGTCCTTAAAATGGCTGGATATGATCGATGGAATGCGCATCTATACGGCGGATGATCTGCAGAAAGTTCTTGCAGACGCAGGCTTTACGGACATTGAGATATACGATGAAGTGGAAAAGGACCGGCTCTGCGTTGTCGCACAAAAGGCCTAATCGTTCTTTTTTTAACAGTCTTTTCGGTTGTAATTAGTGACGATTCCGTTTTATCATGGATACAGAAGGTATAAAATAAGCGTCCGCAGGACGTGCAAAACGGGAGGTAACATGCAACAGGAATTTGGATGGTGTTTCATTGGCTGCGGCACATTGGCCGAGGTGGTGGCAAAACAGATCACTGCAACCGGCCGTCATCGCATTGTCAGCTGCTATACCAGAAGGTATGAGGCCGGCAAGGATTTCGCTCTTCATCACGGTGCCAAAGCTTATGATAATGCCAAAGAAGCAATCTGCGCAGAAGGCGTGGACGGAGTCTACATCGTAACACCCCATCGTAGTCACTATGAATATGCATTGCTGGCATTAAAGTGCGGGAAACCGGTTCTCTGTGAGAAGTCCTTTACCGTCAATGCCACACAGGCAGAAGAAGTTCTGAAGCTGGCAGAAGAGAAGAAGATCTATATTGCGGAAGCAATGTGGACCTGGTTTTCTCCCGTTGGCAATCAGGTGCGCAAGTGGGTTTCGGAAGGAGCATTCGGAAACATCACCAGGTGTCTGGTAGATTGCAGAACCAATGCCCAGCATTATGCAAAGCGCGTCACCGATCCTGCAGCAGCAGGCGGAGCCGTTCTGGATATGGGCGTGTACGCTGTTTACTACCTCTATAAGTTATTCGGAAAGCCCGATGAGATCGTCTGTCTTGGAAAAGTGAAGGATGGGATCGACTGGTCGGAACAGATCACGTTCCATTATGCAGACGGAAGAAGCTACGAAGCGCTTGTTTCCATTAACGACGAAGGCATTAATCCCAGTATGACATTGGAAGGTGATAAGGCCAGCATGTTCCTGAAGGACCTGCATACCACCAACCATGCGGAGTTTACCGATGCCAACGGCTTAAAGCAGGAGATCACGGCAGACGGAAGCTATGTGAATGAATTTGATGTGGTAGCCGGAGAGATCCGGGAAGGTTTAACCGAGAGCCGTCTGGTGACCCATGAAGATACACGGATCATTATGGCAATCCTGGATGACTGCAGACAGCAGATGGGCCTGAAATATGACTTTGAATGATACATAAAAAAAGGGGCGTCTCGTAAGAGACGTCCCTTTCTGTTTACGGATTTAGCACTCGAAGCCGCCGTCTACCTTGATGACCTGGCCATCGATGAAGGAAGAATCATCGGTAGCAAGGAACAGAGCAACGTTTGCGATATCTTCGGGTACACCGGCTCTCTTAACGGGGCAGTTGTCGATCATGCCCTGAAGAGCACCTAAACCACCGATGCTGTCAACCATAGCGGTATGAACCAGACCGGGTGCAATGGCATTTACACGGATCTCGGGACCAAGCTCCCAGGCCATGGACTTGGACAGACCGGCCATACCGTGCTTGGAGGAGATGTAAGCTGCAAATCCATGGTGCGCAGCAAAGGATGCAACGGAAGCTATATTGACGATGGCGCCTTTGCCCTTCTTTTTCATGTAAGGAGCACAAAGCTGTGTAAGCTTTAAAGCAGAAGTGATGTTTACGTTAAATACCTTTTCCCATTCTTCCAGAGAAACGTCCATTAAAGTGGACATGCTGAGCATACCTGCGTTGTTGATGAGGATATCGGGTTCCCCGAAAACTTCCAATGTCTTATCAACAATGATCTTGCCGTCTTCCGGTTTGGAAGCATCTACCAATACATAATCTGCCTGGAAGCCTTCGCCCTTGATTTGGTTCACAACCTCTTCCGCACGTTCCTTGTTCCGGCCGCAAACCATAACCTTCGCACCTTCTCTTGCAAAGAGAACTGCTGTAGCCCGGCCCATACCGGATGTAGCCCCTGTTACGATGGCAACCTTGCCGTCTAACTTACCCATAATTTCAGAAACTCCTTTCAACATGAAAAATATATTTTTTTGCATTACTGCACTTATAATGTTAAAACAATAACGAAAAAAGAGCAAATACAAATGTGAATTGTTAATAATATACAGACATTTCTGACAACTTGCGATATTCCCCATTTCAAGGTACAATGCAAGGGCATGAATCATTTTTTTCGCAAGCCGGACATAAATTGTGGCTACGAGGTATCCTATGAAATACGAACTGAATCGTGAACTGTCTCATGAGCTGGAAGAAAGCCATGAGCATTTACATGAACATTATAACCATCAGCATGTCCACGACCCCAAGGAGAAGAAGCGCCAGATCAACCGTCTGGCCCGGATCATCGGTCATCTCCAGAAGGTAAAGCAGATGCTGGAAGACGACGAAGACTGCGCAGATGTGCTGTTACAGCTTTCCGCCAGCAAGTCGGCATTAAACGGCCTTGGCAAGGAGATCATCAACGATCATATTTCCCATTGCATCATCCATGCGGTGGAAGATGGAGATGAGACGGCCTTAAACGAGTTCAAGGACGCCATCCAGAAGTTCATGTAAGGAGCGTTTATGGAATTTTTGATCACATTTTTAGAAGGGATCATTTCCTTCATTTCGCCCTGCATGCTTCCCATGATCCCTATCTATATCAGCTATTTTGCAGGAGAAGAAGCAGAAGGGAAAAGGATCGGCACCTTCTTTCGGTCCTTAAGCTTTGTCGCAGGATTTACCGTTGTATTTGTTGCCCTGGGGATCTTTGCAGGCAGCATCGGCATGGCACTGATGCGGTATCAGAAGATCGTCAACGTGGTATGCGGCGTACTGGTCATTTTCTTTGGCCTTTCGTATCTGGAAGTCTTCCGGCTGCCCTTCTTAAAGGGGATGCAGGGAGAGCATAAGGTGAACAGTCTGTTATCTGCCTTTGTTTTCGGCATGGTATACTCCGTCAGCTTAACTCCTTGTGTGGGTGCTTTTTTAGGTTCGGCCCTGATGCTGGCAGGAAGTACCGGAGGTGCCGTAAAAGGCGGCTTGCTGCTGCTGGTATATTCCCTGGGACTGGGAATTCCCTTTTTGGCTTCGGCCCTTCTTATTGACAGCCTGAAGGGAGCCTTCACCTTTATCAAGAAGCATTATAAGGTGATCAATGTGGTATGCGGTTTATTCCTTATTGCCATTGGTATATTGATGGCCCTGGGTATGATGAATCGCTGGATGGCCCTTCTGACGTGATGAATTGACGGCTAGCCCTTCTGACGTGATGAATTGACGGATGGTCCTTCTGACGTGATGGATCAACGGATGGCCCTTCTGACCGGATCTAGTGGGGCGTTAACAATAGAGAAAACAGAGAAAAAACGAAAGTAAATAACTGCGGAGAGAACCATATGAAAAAGATCGGATTACTCATCGGGGCAGTGGCACTGGTACTGCTGATTGTGGTTGCAAAGTTCGGATATGATGCTTTATCCGAAGACTATATCGACGAAACAGAATATGCACAGGAACAGCCGGAGACCCCGGATACGGACATTTCTCAGACCGCCTCTGAAGCA
>JAIKYN010000366.1 GCA_024683155.1 Lachnospiraceae bacterium
CCAGGAATTCATCGCCCCCCATTCGACCTGCCAGAAGGTCTTTGCCGAAGAAGCGGAACAGCAGATCGGAGAAGGTGTTGAGATATTCATCTCCCGCATGATGACCCTTCTCATCATTGATCTTCTTAAGGCCATCCAGGTCAAAACTGATGAGAATGCAGGGTATCTGTGCCATGGCAAACTGCGTCATGACCTGATCGCAGCGGGCACGGTTGGCAAGCCCCGTCAGCTCATCGGTATAGGCCAGACCTTCCAACTGCTTCTTCACATCTTTTTCCTGCATGACACCTACCATGTGGAAGAAGTAGCTTACCATCATACTTCCCACCATAATGGTACCACCCATAAGAACGAAAAAGCCTCGTATACTTTGTTCCGGAAAGATACCGGAAGAAGATCCGGTCATCGACAGTATAAAATCCAAAGAAGCGCAGATCAGCAGTATCAGCAAACCAAAATAAATACAGCCTCTGGAAATATTGGCATACAGATCCGCTACGGTACTTCTGAGATCGGAGCCCATGATCTGCAGCAGCCAGATCAGGGCATAAACAGCCCAGATTCCCAGAAGCATATGCATACGGTATCCCCACGCATTGATATAGATGATCCCTGCACCATGAAGAATGAGCATAACCGCTAAAATGGCGATCTGCCCCCACATGACCAGACGATGGAAGAGAGTTGTCTTCCCGGAATGATTCAGAATGATACAGTACTGGATCAGGATCGGGGTTAGCAGAAGGGTCACGTATTCCACAATGGAAGCGATATTCTGATCCCGGACAAAGGCTCCGAAAAGATCGTTGTAGCACAGACCATATACACCGATGGTGGCCAATAATAATCCCTGTACAAAGGTGCCGTGAAGATCCGTAAACCAGCGTTTGAAGAAAAACCGGAGAAGTGACAGCAAAAAGCCAAATCCCATAAGGAAAATACCGCACAGAATGGGGAATCCTTTCCTTCTGAAATAATAGCCGCTGATCTTTTCAATATCTCCGTAAAAGGAATCTTTAAAATGAACCCTTGCTCCGTCATTGGCTCCTACGAACACAATGGTAATATTGTGAGAGGTAGCATCTTCCGGAACATAGATATAATGAAGTTTACGAGGGATCATCTCGCCGGATTGCAGTTGATCCACTCCGTAATAATACAGACGACGTCCCCGATAATCGAAGACAGAGAAAACGGTGCCCTGGGAAGCAAGACAGATGCTTTCCGTATGGGTATCGTAGATTTCAGGCGCATAAAAACGAACGTACAGTTCCTCTCCCCGTTCCAGCTTCTGCTCAGGCGCAGACGGCTTCGCATAGGAACCGTCCTGTGTCCTTACAAACCAATTGGAAGAAAGATCCAGAACTCCACCGGGTAAGTCTTTTGCACTGGCGTACAAAAACAGATATGCAATTATAAAGCCAAAGAATATGGCCACTGTAACGCACAAGGTCTGACGAAACGCAGACCGTAATCTGGAATTATGCACGGTGTAACCCTCAAGGAAAAACCAACAACACCCAATATTATACCATAAAGCAACGCCCCCCGTTAAGCGTGCTCCGGCCATATGAAATAAAAAAACGGACTCATTGATGACAATGAATCCGCTTTTGTATCGCAGGGGCAGTAGGAATCGAACCCACATCAAAGGTTTTGGAGACCTCCGTTCTACCTTTGAACTATGCCCCTATCTGCCGCGAAGTTCACGGCACAAGTGAAATTATAACAAGCTTTTTTATGAATTGCAACGGTTATTTCATTTTCTTATTCGGTACATTAAAGCTGTCAATGGACGCTGCCTTTACGAATTGCTCGTAGGTTCTTTTGTTTTCCAGATACACCACATAACTGCGCTTTCCGTCCATGACGATCCGAAGAACCTCTTCGCTGATCTTATCCACCGTCAGTGTCCAGCCGGCATCGTTACAGGCAAAGGAAAACGTAAGGCTTTCTTCCGCCGCCGGTTCATCCAAAACCAGCGCCCCCTTGGATTTCTCCACCAGGGCATATAAGGCAGGCCAGTTGGCCTTATCCACCCGGATCAGTCCCTCCGGTCCTTCCGCGATACAGGAGGAGGAATCATTGGTAAGCATAAACAGATCCGATCGAAACTCCCTTAAGCGATTGGATTCGTATAACGATACCACGATCAATGTTACAGCAACAACCCCCATGGTCAGGATAAATGCGATCCATCCCCACTTGGATCCGTGCTTCCATTGTTTCATACAGTTTTAGTTTCCTTCCGATGTCTCTTCTGTCGATGTTTCTTCTGTCGATGTCTCTTCTGTCGATGTTTCCCCTGTTGTTGTATCTTCCATCAATGGTTCTCCCATTGTCGTCTTTTCCATCATGGACATCTTAGCCGCTTCAAAACCGGTCATGGCAGCAGATGCGCCTGCATTGTCTGCTCCGCCTGCATTGTCTGCTCCGCCTGCATTGTTTACCGGTGTGGCAGGATGCTCATCCTGCGGGATAAATACAGGCACCCTGGCTTCTTCCTGGGCTTTCTTTGCATCCTTGATGAGACGTTTTCCGTAAATCTTCGTCTGGATGAAGACCACCAGACTTGCCAGAAGACTGATACAACCAACACCCATCAGCGCCCAGTACGGATAATCCGGGATCTGTGCCGCAAATCCAAACACATCCACGATCATCAGTGCGGATCCCAGAATGGAAACCAGTGCCAGGATTCCCACCAGCCACCAGATATGGCTGCGCAGGGTCTTCAGCTGAATGGTATTCTGCAATACGGTAATGGAAGTGACCAGAGCACACATTCCCAGAAACGGGATGATGTTGTCCGCTACAAAGCTAAGTCTGGTCAGTCCCAGTGCTCCCATGACCACCATAAAGGTACCGATGGAAAAGCCGTAATTATTGGCGTCATGGTAATTTTCCTTAATAAAATATTTCACGATGAAGGCAATACCGAACACCAGCAGTACGCCGCAAAGCAGGTACGCCATATAGGTAGTATTGAAGCCTTTTAAGAACTCCAGAATGGCTCCCACACCGATGTACACCAGATCCGCCACACATACAAAGGCTGTGGATACACCGCCGGCTCTGGCCTTCTTTCCTTCTTCGATCAACTCTTCTTCCGTTCGATCCTGTAATTTCTTTTTCAATGCAGTACCTCCCACATGAAGCTTAAACGGGAAACGTGGGTCAGCCTTCCGTTTCCCCGGATCAGCCTTCCCTATCCCTAGATCACATCGATGGCATCCCGCACGGAACCTGCACCGATGATCTGTACATCACCTTCTATTTTAACACCTTTCAGGGAACGTTTGTTACTTTCCGGCATAACGATGGTATGAAAGCCCAGCTTGATGGCTTCCTGGATCCGCTGGGGCGCCATATTCACCGCACGGATCTCTCCGTTGAGGCCCACTTCTCCAAATACCGCCATATCATCCTGTACCGGCACGTTCTTAAAGGAAGATACCAGGGCCATGGCAATCCCAAGGTCCATGGCAGGTTCCACGATCTTCATACCGCCGGCCAGGTTCACATAGGCATCCTGGTCCCCCATTTGCAGACCAAGACGCTTTTCCAGCACTGCCATCAGCTGATTCACCCGGTTAAAATCCGTGCCCGTAGCCTGTCTTCTGGGAAGTCCGAAGTTGCTCCGGCACACCAGGGCCTGGATCTCCAGCAGGATGGGTCTGGTTCCCTCAATGGAGCAGCCCACAATAGAACCGCTGGCTCCCAGCGGCCGTCCGCTTAACATATATTCCGAAGGATTGGGCACCTCCGTCAGACCGGTCTGTTCCATCTCAAACACACCGATCTCATCCGTGGACCCGAACCGGTTCTTAACACTGCGCAGGATCCGGTAGCTGGCATGACGGTCGCCTTCGAAATAAAGCACCGTATCCACCATATGCTCCAGTACTCTGGGACCTGCCACCTGACCTTCCTTGGTGACGTGACCTACCACAAAGATCATACAGCCAAAACCCTTGGCCAGACGCAGCAGTCTTCCGGTTCCTTCCCGTACCTGGGACACACTGCCGGGTGCCGCGGACACCTCCTCGGAATACATGGTCTGAATGGAATCGATGACCAGGATCTCCGGCTTTTCTTCCTTTACCGTTTCTTCAATATTTTCAATGCAGGTTTCCGACAGCAGCAGCATCTCACCGGAGAATTCCCCGATCCGTTCCGCACGCAGACGGATCTGCTTGGGTGATTCCTCTCCGGAAATGTACAGCACCTTATGGCCATCCCGGGCCAGATTCCGGCAAACCTGTAACAATAACGTGGATTTACCGATGCCCGGATCGCCGCCAACCAGTACCAGGGAGCTGGCTACGATACCGCCTCCCAGTACCCGGTCCATTTCCCGGATCCCTGTTGTGATACGTGCTTCATCCTGCAGGGAAATATCCTGAATGAGGCTGGGTTTCTTCACCCGAAGGCCACCGGATGTGGTTACGGAACTGACGCCCTTTACGGTCTTGGCCACCGGTTCCTCCACAAAGGTGTTCCAGGATTTACATCCCGGGCACTGCCCCATCCATTTGGGAGATTCATATCCGCATTCACTGCAGAAGAACACACTTGATTTTGCTTTCGCCATGATCACTTACTCTTCTTGTTTGTTTTTCTGTTCGAAGCAGTTTTCTTTGTTGTATCTGTTTTCTTTGTTGTATCTGTTTTCTTTGTTGTCGCTGCTTTTCCGGTTGCAGCTGTTTTCTTCGTTGCAGCTGTTTTCTTCGTTGCAGCTGTTTTCTTGTTTGCAGCTGCCGATTTGAATACCACCTGCTCACCCTTCATAGAAGCGCTGACCTTGGAATCCCGCTGCACGTTGCCCTTCAGGATCTCTTCTGCCAGAGCATCCTCCAGCACGTTCTGCACCGCTCTCTTTAACGGTCTTGCGCCCATCTTCAGGTTGGTATACTTCTTCACAAGATATTCCTTCACCGAAGCAGCTACCCGCAGATCGATGTTCATCTGCTTCTTGCACCGTCCTGCCAGATCCTTCGTCAGCAGGGAAATGATGGCCTTCATGTCGTCTCCCGTCAGCTGATGGAAGACCATGATCTCATCAATACGGTTGATGAATTCCGGCTTGAAGATCTTGTTTACCTCTTCCATAACGCCGCTCTTCATCTTTTCATAACTCTGCTGCGCGGTCTGCTCTGCGGCAAAGCCCAGGTTCTTAGGCTCTACGATCCGCTTTGCACCCGCATTGGAGGTCATGATCAGAATGGTATTCTTGAAGGATACCTTCCGGCCCTTGGAATCAGTGATATGACCGTCATCCAGCACCTGCAGCAATACGTTGAACACATCGGGATGGGCTTTCTCGATCTCATCGAATAAGATCACGGAATACGGATTCCGTCGAACCTTCTCCGACAGCTGGCCGCCGTCTTCAAAGCCTACGTAACCCGGAGGGGAGCCGATCATCTTGGATACGGAGTGTCCCTCCATATATTCCGACATATCTACACGGATCAGGGCATTCTCCGATCCGAACATCGCTTCCGCCAGAGCCTTGCTCAGCTCCGTCTTACCCACACCGGTAGGCCCCAAAAACAGGAAGGACGCAATGGGACGATTGGGATCCTTAAGACCCACCCTGCCTCTTCGCATGGCTTTGGAAACTGCCTTGATGGCTTCTTCCTGACCTACCACCCGCTTATGCAGGATGTCTTCCAGTTTTAACAGCTTCTCGCTTTCTTTCTCCGTCAGTTTCTGCAAAGGGATCTTGGTCCAGGAGGATACCACGCCTGCAATATCTTCCGGTGTGACCGTCAGTGCATCGGGATTTTTGCCCTGTTGCTTTTTCTTCTCACGGTGCATGGCTGCGGAAACCTTATCCAGCTCCTTGCGGATCTTTGTAACCTCTGCAAAGTCTCTTGCTACCACGGCCTGTTCCAGATACATCTGAAGCGCTGCTTCCTTCTCCTCCAGCTTTAACATTTTGGACTTGCCTGTGGAAGACATGGACTTCAGTCGAGCCGCAGAACCGGCTTCGTCAATGATGTCAATGGCTTTATCCGGAAGTCTGCGGTCGTTGATATATCTCTGGGACAAGGAAACCGCTGCTTCCAGGGATTCAGGGGGAAATGCCACCTGATGATATTCTTCGTATCTGGGTGCCACGCCCTTCAGGATCTCCATAGCCTCTTCCACCGTAGGCTCTTCCACGGTCACCGGCTGGAACCGTCGCTCCAGGGCAGCATCTTTTTCAATATATTTCCGATATTCGCTGATGGTAGTGGCACCGATCAGCTGGATCTCGCCACGGGCCAGAGAAGGCTTTAAAATGTTGGATGCATCAATGGCGCCCTCTGCTCCGCCTGCACCGATAATGGTATGAAGCTCATCCAGAAACAGCAAGATATTGCCATCTGCAATGACTTCCGCGATCACCTTCTTGATCCGTTCTTCAAACTCACCTCGGTACTTACTGCCGGCTACCATACCGGACAGATCCAGGGTAAGCACTCTCTTATTCTGCACCGTAAACGGAACATCTCCCTGTGCAATACGCTGGGCAATGCCTTCCACAATGGCGGTTTTACCTACGCCGGGTTCTCCCAGAAGACAGGGATTATTCTTGGTCCTTCGGCTGAGGATCTGGATCACACGGGTGATCTCCGTTTCTCTTCCAACCACCGGATCCAGCTTCCCTTCCCGGGCAAGCTTCGTCAGATCTCTGCTGTAATTATCCAGGGTCGCAGTGCCGCTTTTCCCCTTATTTTTTCTGGACAGATCCTGCTTCATCAGCGCGGGATCTTCTCCAATGGCAACCAGTGTATCTGCATAGATCTTAGGCACATTGGCACCGATGGTACTGAGGATTCGCAATCCCACGTTGTCTCCGTCCTGGATCATAGCCAGCAAAATATGTTCCGACCCCACTTCATTCGCGTGGAATCTCCGCGCCTGCTCTTCCGCTGCCTTTAAGATCGCTCCCACCTTGGGAGAATACCCTTCCTGATCCTTCATCAGAAGATCGGAGTCCGGGGTAAGCAGTTCATCGATCAGGTCTTCCACCCGCTTGGTGGTGACATTATTATCCCACAATATACCATAGGAAATATTGCTTTCTTTATGCGTCAGACCCACCAGCAGATGTTCGGTTCCCACGTAGATCTGATGCATTTTTTCAGCACATGCCCGTGCATGATAAAGAGCCTTGCGTGCTGACTGTGCATACTCCATAGCCATAGGTTTATACTCCTTGCAAAACTTTCTTTGAAACAAAAAGTGTCCGGCTTTTCGCCAGACACTTTTATAACCAATTACATTGGCGACCTTTACGGATTATTCATCGTGATCATCTTCCAGGAAGGTTAATTCCAGGTCATCATCATCACTGAGGAAATTCTTGGACTTCCACTTAACGCCGTTCTTCTCATCGGTAGCCTTCTTCGATGTATCTGCTACGGTTTCCTTAACGGAAGCAGCCAGTTCGGTCTGTGCATCACGAAGGGTCTGAGCATCCTCCTGTGCGGAACGCTTTGCTGCCTGTGCAGCACTGGCACCGTTTCTTACGGCATTCTGCGCGTTCTTGTTGGTGGTAGGACGCGCCGTGCTCTGAACGGAAGTACGAGGTTTGCTGCTTCCCGCAACAGGTGCAGCATCTGCGGAAGTGGTGATCACTCTGCGGACCAGGGTTCCGTCTGCTTTACGGACCAGCTGGGTCTTCTGAACCGTTCTTCCCTGCGGTGCCGCAGTCTTACCGGCAGTACCCTGACTCCGGGAAGAAGCACCGGACGATGCAGGCTGTGCGCTGCGCTGAGATCTTACACTCCTGGATTCCTTGTTCTTCTTTCTGCGACGGAAGAGCTCCGGACCATCATCGTATCCGTCATCATCGTCGTCATCGTCGTCATCCTCGTCATCGTCATCCTCATCGTCGTCATCGTCATCGTCATCGTCACTGTATTCTCTCAGCTTGAAGAATAAGATGGTAGCGCCGATCAGCGCCGCAATGAGAAGGACGGCCAGAATGGCAATGATAATGGTCAGTTTGGAAATCTTGGAAGCCTGCTCCTCAATAAGGGAACTATTGGAGGTAGCGGCATTTAATACATCGTTTAACTTAAGGCGCGTGCCCTGGGAGTAGTTATACAGATACCAGTCACTGTTGCCTTCGGTATCGTCTGCGTATACGATCTCATAATCGCATTGGGGGCCTTCCTGTACCGGCTCTTCCGATTCTGCAGTCGTCTCTTCTGCCACAGTTTCTTCGTTGGCAGATACATCTCCTTCCGCACCTTCTGCAGGAGCTTCCCCCTCTGCAGGTGCAGCAGGCTCTTCCGTGGTACCTGCTTCTCCAACCTTTACCAGATCGGAACGAACAAAACCGGTAACGGTAGCGCCGTTATTTACGAAGGATACCTGATACCAGACCTTGGAATCCGTACCCTGCGCCGTACCGGTAAGGGTTACAGCCGTTCCCTTCTTTACATTGGCTACCGCAGAATAACCGGTTCCTGCTCCGGAACGGATATTACAGGAATCTGCGGAGATCACCCCTGCCTGGGCATCCATGGGTGTAACCGATGTCTCCGGAAGTGCCGTGGTAGCAGTCTCTGTGGTGGTAGTTGTCGTCGTAGTGGTGGTCTGAGCGGCTGTGGTAGAAGATACACTGCCTTCTACGTTCACCAGATCGCCGCGCACATACCCTTTCTGGTTTCCGTTGACCCATACCTGATACCAGGTATAACCATCCGCTGCCTGTGTGGAACTGATCACGTCCAGGGTGCTTCCCTGTGTGACGCTTCCCACTGTAGCGCTGGAAGTATCAGCGGATTCACGGATCTTAACATTGGTGGCGGTAACCGTAGCGGTAGCTGCCAGTGCCTGAATGGACGGGATCAGCATTGCTGCCGTCAGGATCGCAATGATCCCTGCCTTCAGACGATTTACCCGATTGTTGTGTTTCATGGTCTACTCCTCTTGTCCGTAATAACGGTTTTCTTCCGGACGTCATGCGTTCGGAACCTTTCCCCGATCTATGAGATCAGGCCAGATCTTCAATGGCCCCGGCAATGTCGGTGCGCATATATTTGTTCTCAAATTCTACCCACTGCGTTGCTTCATAGGCTCTGGCCCTTGCCTGCTTTAAGGTATCTGCCTTGGCGGTAACTCCAAATACACGACCACCGTTGGTCAGTACGGTCTTACCGTCTTCCGCAAATTTGCTGCCGGCATGGAAGCAATATACATCCTCTTTGCCGTCAAACTTCTCCAGACCGGATACAGCCTTTCCTTTCTCATAAGAAAGGGGATATCCGTCGGATGCCAGTACCACGCACACACAAGCCTGGTCTTCAAACTGAAGATCGATGTCGGACAAGGTGCCGTCGATACAAGCTTCAAACACATCAATTATATCATTCTTAAGACGCGGCAGCACCACCTGTGCTTCCGGGTCTCCGAATCTTGCGTTATATTCCAGTACTCTGGGTCCCCTGGGGGTAAGCATCAGGCCGAAGAAGATAACTCCCTTAAAGGGTCTTCCTTCTGCTGCCATGGCATCCACCGTTGCCTGATAGATGTGCTCCTTGCAGAACGCATCCACTTCTTTGGTATAGAAGGGACTGGGCGAGAAATTCCCCATGCCGCCGGTATTTAAGCCCTGATCTCCGTCCTTGGCACGCTTATGGTCCTGTGCGGAGCTCATGATCTTAATGGTCTTACCGTCCACAAAAGAGAGAACGGATACTTCCCGGCCGGTCATGAATTCTTCCACTACCATACGATTCCCCGCAGAGCCGAACTTCTTATCTTCCATGATGGTCTTCACGCCATCCAGAGCATCCTGCAGGGTTTCACAGATCAGAACGCCCTTACCCAGTGCCAGACCGTCTGCCTTAAGCACAATGGGGAATTCTGCTGTCTTTAAATATTCCTCTGCCTTTGCTGCATCATCAAAGGTCTCGTATGCAGCGGTGGGAATGTTATATTTCTTCATCAGATCCTTGGAAAATGCCTTGGAGGCTTCCAGGATGGCTGCCGCCTTGTTGGGACCGAAGGCCCGAAGGCCGGCACTTTCCAGTGCATCCACCAGACCTGCTGCCAGAGGATCGTCGGGGCCGACCACTACCAGGTCCACCTGCTTTTCTTTCGCAAACGCAGTGATCTTATCAAACTCCATCACGGAAATGGGTACACATTCTGCCAGCTGTGCGATCCCCGCATTTCCGGGCGCACAATAAATCTTCTCTGCTTTGGGGCTTCTGGCTATGCTCTGCACGATGGCATGCTCTCTTCCGCCGCCGCCGATGACTAAAATCTTCATGGAATCCTTCCCTTTCTACAGCTCATGGTTTGCGATCATGTCGATGGCCTTGGGAAGGATGACCCATTCCGCCTGTTCCATCACACGTCTCTGTAATACCTCCGGTGTATCGCCGGGCTCTACATATACAGCTTTCTGCAAAATGATAGGCCCTGTATCGGTTCCCTCATCTACAAAGTGAACCGTCGCACCGGTTACTTTCACACCACGTGCCAGCGCAGCCTCGTGTACCTTCAGGCCGTAAAAGCCTTTCCCGCAAAACGAAGGGATCAGGGACGGATGGATATTGATGATCCGGCCACTGTAAGCCTCTGTCATTTCCCTGGGAAGTACTACCAGGAAGCCTGCCAGTACGATCAGGTCGGGCTGTAATTCATCTAATTTGGCAAGGAAGGCCTTATTAAAGGCTTCCCGGTTTTCAAAGGTTTTGGGAGAAATGCAAAATCCGGGAATCCCCGCCTTCTGCGCTCTCTCAAGGGCATAGGCCCCGGGATTGTTGCTGATCACCGATACGATCTGTGTATTGCGGATGGTTCCGGCCTGAACACCGTCAATAATGGCCTGGAGATTGGTACCTCCTCCGGAAACCAGTACTACCACTCTCAGCATACTTCTACTCCCTTTTCGCCTGCTTCCAGACTGCCGATGATATAAGGTGTCTCACCAGCCGCACGGATGGCTTCCATGGTCTTGTCAGCGTCCTCGGGACGAACAGCCAGGACCATACCGATTCCCATGTTGTAGGTGTTATACATCAGATGCTCTTCCAGATTCCCCTTCTTCTGCATCAGCTTGAAGATAGGCGGGATCTCATAGCTGTCTTTCTTTACCACAGCCTTCACGCCGTCGGGAAGCATTCTGGGAATGTTCTCATAGAAACCGCCGCCGGTGATATGGCTGCAGGCCTTTACGGTAACGCCGGCATTCTTGATGCTCTTAAGTGCCTTTACATAGATCTTGGTGGGAGCGATAAGTGCTTCTCCAAGGGTTTTACCTAATTCATCATAGTAAGTGTTAAGACTTTCCCTGGTCATCTCAAATACCTGACGCACCAGAGAGAAACCGTTGCTGTGAACGCCGCTGCTGGCCATACCGATGAGCACATCCCCGGGCTTTGCATCCTGTCCGGTGATCATATCCTTCTGATCCACCACACCTACCGCAAAACCTGCCAGGTCATATTCATCCACCGGATAAAAACCGGGCATCTCGGCAGTCTCACCACCGATGAGGGCAGCGCCGGCCTGCTTGCATCCCTCCGCTACACCCTTTACGATGGTAGCGATCTTCTCGGGATAATTCTTACCGCAGGCAATATAATCCAGGAAAAATAAAGGCTCGCCGCCTGCACAGGCAACATCGTTCACGCACATTGCCACGCAGTCGATCCCGACGGTATCATGCTGATCCAGTAAAAATGCCAGCTTCAGTTTTGTTCCTACACCGTCTGTTCCGGACAGTAAGGTGGGGTGCTCCATTCCCTTCATGGCATCCATGGAGAATGCACCGGAGAAACCACCAAGACCGCCCATTACCTCCGGGCGCATGGTTCCCTTTACATACTGCTTCATCAGTTCCACTGACTTATAGCCTGCTTCAATGTCCACACCGGCCTTCTTGTAATCCATTCCTATTCCTCTTTTCTTCCTTATATGAAATCCAACTTGGTTCTATATTGGTTCAGGCACCGCTGCGACACTCCCTGAAATGTCAGGCTTCCCGTGCCGCACCCTGTACCTGCTGCCTTCCTTAATAATTCTTCCAGCCAACTTCCTGCAGATGTGCGTCCTTGGCCTGTACTTCCTTCTTCATGTTCTCGGTAAAAGCCTTCAGTTTCTCTAAAAGAGCCGCATCGGAAGTTGCCAGGATCTTGGCTGCCAGGATCCCTGCGTTCTTACCGCCGTTAATGGCAACGGTTGCCACGGGAATACCCGAAGGCATCTGAACGATGGAATACAGAGAGTCCTTACCTCCCAGGGATGTGGTATGCATGGGCACACCGATCACCGGCATGGGGAAGATCGCTGCGCACATTCCGGGTAAATGAGCGGCCATTCCCGCTCCCGCAATGATCACCTTAAATCCTTTACTCTCCGCGCTCTTCGCATAATCAAAAAACACATCCGGTTCTCTGTGTGCGGAGATAATGGTCATCTCATAAGAGATCCCGAACTCCTCCAGCACCTCGGCTGCCTTACGCATTACCGGCATATCCGAATCGGAACCCATAACAATTCCTACCTGTGCCATAATCATCCTTTCCGTGCAAACGCACCACCTTTAATTTAACCATAACGAACGCTCCGTTTTCAACCGCCCGTCACGGATTTTTTATGATACTTTTCTTAATTTACATTTCATCCAGAGGAATGTTTAATTCTTCCGTCCCCGGTACCACGAACCGGCCGTTTTGGATAATGGGAAGTTCCGTACCGCCCGGGCAAACTGCCACGATCTCCCCCAGTTCCCCGTAAGGAATGGTGATGTCCGTATGGCAGTTAAAGTACGCTTTGGCAGGATCGGTCTTACGTTGTCTGGAGAAGTCATTTTCTCTGGCGAAGATCCGTTTTCCGTCGGGATTATAGGAAACATTGTCCTCATCCCTTACATAACAGGTATCGCCTACCGCAAAATGAGGCCCCGTTTTCTCTGCGATCAGAATGGGCATCTTGCTGCCGATCCCGAAACGTTCGGTCATGGCAAATGCCGCAGTATTGGTGCCTATCGCAAACTCTCCCATAGGGAGAGTCTTATGATGGAAGAGGATATGATCCTCAATGTACTTCCGGTTCTCTTCCGTGCTTCCAAAGTTGCTGCAGCCATAGTCGGTGATGCAGCCGTCTTTGAAGGTGATCTTCAGATCAAAGTATTCCAGTCCGTTTAAGAACACGTGGCTGACAAATAAAACACCGTCGGTTCCCTTTAATTCCGGAGAGGTAAAGACTTCTCCCACAGGGATGTTCACGTCCGCCACACAGTTCTCGAAGCAGGTATCCTTTTCGGGATCCGGCTTTTCCTGAAGGTTAATGACCAGATCGGTCAAATTTCCGTTTTGTCCCTTTACACGGACATAGTCTGCCTTGTCCAGGGTATCTACAATATGCTGCTGGATCCCGGCATAATGTTTGGAATCCATGGTGTTGATCTTTAAGGTCTCCCGGAAGATGGCATCATACTGCTCCCCGATACCGGGAAGGGGATAGGCAACCACCGTAAAGCTCCGCTCTTTTCCGATGATGTAGGAAGAGGTGATCTCTGCCCGTTTGGAACGGGATTCCACCACAAGCTCCTGCTGGCTTTCGTTATAGCTGCAGGCTGCTTCCTTCTGCACCGGTTCGAAGTCCTCTTCACCGAAAATATCCAGCACCAGAGGGCCACCATGAAGCTTCGCATCCTCTTTGTAGCATTCAAAAGCATTCTGAAGGCACTCGTTGCGATGATTCATCAGCTTCTTATCAAAGATCAGGGCCATATCCTCTTCATGGTCAAAATCAAACTGCCGGTTGGGCGAAGTAGAGGCATATCCTGCAGGAGATACCAGTCTTCCGTCCAATAAAGAAGCAGGGCTTCTTCTGGCCGTGACGCCCATTCCGATCTGTGCCAGACGCTCCGCAGTATAACGGAACATCCGCTCAAAGCCGATCCAGTAGATCAGTTCACCGCTCTTCTTAATGGAAATATCCTTGCCGCAAGCGGCAAACCCGGTAATATAGCCTTCCGCCAGAGTATAACCCATCTGACGTACCGTCTCCTCGGGAAGCTCTGTCAGATACTGTGCAGAGCGGATCTCATTGTCGGTAATATAGGTTCCGTAATGGAACAGATAGCGCAGATCATTCAGGTCTGCATGCTGCAGGATATCCAGAGCAAAGTTGCCCTCGGGATGTACCTGGCTTTTGATGGTGGCCTGAATGGCATCTTCCGCATAATCAAATACAAAATAATACAGTACGCTGCGGATTTCTTCCGGATCTGGAAGGATCTGATCCTCCTGCCATGCGGAACGGAAGATCCCGTAGCACTGTAACAACAGTTCCATACGAATGGTCAGGGGATCCAGCTGCTGCATGAAAGCATAGGGGATCATGGACGGGATCTCACTGTACAGTACGCACAGGATCCGGTCGAACTGCTTTCCGAACAGCTCATGTGCATAGTCCGGATTTGCATAACAGGTCTCATAGTTCTCCGGAAGAAGAGACTCATACAGTGAATGGTTCAGGGTCTTTAATTCCTCCAGAGAGGCCGTAGAAAGCCCACCCTTTTCCACAAATTCATAGGCATCGGTGATCTGAAGCGCATAGGAAGCTGCTGCGGTAAAAAAGGCATCATACTTCTCGGACAATGCACCTTCACTGCCGGAAGCGATCATACGGATCCGCTCTCTGGCCAGTTCATAACGTTCTTTTATAAAATCCAGTTCTTCGTTCATTTCCATACTCATTTTCTTTCTGTAATACAATAAATTTCCGATTTTTCCCGTTCTGCGGATATGCGCCTGTAATACATTTTTTCTACAGATATGCACCTGCATACAGGATGCCGCTGATGATAAACAGGGCGATCACATTCAGGGTAATACCCAGATAGGAAAAGAAATAAAAGGCATCTCTTTGCATGCGGCCTGCCACCCCGAGGATGATCCCGGTTACGGCAAACACCAGGGCCAGCACACACACCGCACCGTAACGGGCATTGGGTGCACCGCCGGTTCGATAGGAAAACCATATGACAAGCACCAGGGAGATCACACTGATGACTCCCAGCACCGAGCTCATAATGGAGAACTCGTTGTGGCGCTTATTGGTAAACATGTAACTTCTGCTACGCATTAATCCTCTGCTCCGTACTGTGCATAATACGCATCAATGGCTGCTTTCTTCTCATCATCGATGAGGATCTGTCCGTTTACGGGATGCTGTGTCAGATATTCGATCACTTCTGCCATGGTAACAATGGCGGTGGTCTTCATCCCATAGGTCTCGGAGATCTCCTTCAGCGCACTCTTCGTGCCCTGTCCCCGTTCCATACGATCTACGCTGACAACCAGTCCTATAACCGTAACATCGCCCTGTGCTTTTAAGATGGGCATGGTCTCGCCGATGGAAGTGCCGGCTGTGGTCACGTCCTCGATCATCACAATGCGATCACCGTCGGAAATAGGACTTCCCAGAAGGATCCCCTTATCGCCGTGGTCCTTGATCTCCTTGCGGTTGGAGCTGTAACGCACATCGGCGTCATACTGCTCGGACAGTGCAATGGAGGTTGCCACGGAAAGGGGGATTCCCTTGTAAGCCGGTCCGAAAAGCACATCAAAATCCGTACCGAACTGATCGTGGATCGCCTGTGCATAAAAGCTTCCCAGTTTCCGAAGCTGAGCGCCGGTCCGGTAAAAACCGGTGTTTACGAAAAACGGAGTCTTCCGTCCGGATTTTGTCATAAAGTCACCGAACTTAAGCACGCCGCACTCTACCATAAATTCAATAAATTCCTGTTTATACTGTTCCATCTGTATTCCCTTTCTGAACGCATT
>JAIKYN010000067.1 GCA_024683155.1 Lachnospiraceae bacterium
AAGCAAAACCAGAAGATCCGGATTCCCATGTGATCTGTACGAAACAGCGGAAGGCTTCCGATCATGGTAATGGCAGCCGATACAGAAAGGATCCAGAAACCGCTGAAAAGCATTATCTTTCCGGCTCGTTTGATTCCTCCCAGGGTATATGCCAGAAGGCATCCCGCCAGGATCATTGCGAAATAATCACAAAGGACTGCCATGTAATCCGGCAGCCCTTCCTTTCGCATCATTAGTAGAAATGCCTGCAGAAAGCGGGGCAGCAAACCTGCGATGATGGTTGCGCCCAACAGACCTCCCGCCAGTCTTCCTCTATCCAGATGTGATGTATTCATTTATGCCTCCGGTCCACTCTGTCCTGCCTTACGATTCTTCTCTTCTTCCTGCAGTTTGGCGTTAGCTTCAGCCGTGGACTGTTTCAGTTGCTCGATCTCCTGGTTAAAGCCTTCGATCTCAGCCTCCAATGACCGGATCTTTCCCAGAAGTTCCGGATAATTCTCCTCCAGGAAATCTGCCTTCTCCTGCACCAGTTTTGCACCTAATTCCGTATAGGCCGCTTTGATCTGGTTCTCGTTACCGGCGATTTTCACTTTCAGCTGGGATATGCCGCCCATTTCCTTGGCTTTGTTGGCAGCTTCCATCCCCTTGGAAGATAAGGTAGAGCCCATGTCCTTTAAGTTATCCAATAATCCCATTACTATCTCCTCCTTGTGTATAAAATAGATGCGTGAATAATTCACGCATTTTTATTTGATAATGAATTATTTTACTACAATTTGCTTATATTGTCTTTACTTTTTTTGTTTTATCTTGAAGAAATCGGAATTGACAAAAATGGGAACAAGAAGGCAGGAAACCACCGTACTGATGATTTCCTGCCCTTACTATTTTTTGACGGATTCCTTTATGAGCAGCCTGCTGCTCTTTTTTGTCCGGTTACTTTCCGGTATATTCTGCGATCTGACGCTCCATCTCAGCGATGATGTCCTGCATACCGGCAGCATCCATTGCCTGCTTAAATTCAGCGATGCTTGCATCCACATCATCTACCAGGCCGCTGCAGAGCGGATCATAGTACATGCTCAGTGCTGCCTGTACGGCTGCCATCTGTGTGGTAACCGGGGTCGGATCGAAGGAGAAGTTGTCCAGCGGGTGAGGTGCCTTTACATGGTCGATGGCGTACTGGTCAATGGCTTCTACTGCCAGATCAACGGGTGTAGGATCTGCAATGTACTGCTTTCTCATAAGATCCAGGTTTCTCCAGCCCCACCAGTTGGAAGGAGAATACGGCGTATCGGTCAAAGAGTACTTACCGCCCTCTTCTTCAGTCCAGTTGACATCCTTGATACCAAGGCCGGTCAGATCGATGAGATCCTGGTTGGTCAGCAGCTGGTTGTATACCATCAGCGCACGCTCCGGATGCTTGCTGTTTACATTGATGCCGATACCACCGTTGATATACTTGGTGGAAACATAGTCATATTTCTTGTTGACCAGGTAGATGTTTACATCCCAGTCCGGGTGCTCGTTGTTTGCCTGATCTGCATAGATCTTGCAGGTGCCGCTGTTCCATGCCATACTGCAGGCACGTCCGCTGATCAGACCATCCTGATTTTCTGCAGAACCGTTGAGTACATCGGAAGGCCAAGCGCCCATATCAGCCAGTTCCTTCATCTGCAGGCAGAACTGACGGAACTCCTCGGTATCCGGTGTGTAGATGTAACGCACATCGCTGGGATCGTTGCAGTTGTACAGGAACAGATAGGGATTGGGAGAACCGCTGGTGGTTGCATAGCCCAGAGAGCCAACCCAAAGGCTTAAGAGGGGAGCCTTGGTCATGTTGGCATATACGCCGTCCTTGGCACAATCCTTGTAGAAGTCGATGAGCTGATCATAGCTGGTAAGGTCGTCATAGCCGTATTTCTTCATGTAATCACCACGAACGGCTACTACTTCCGGTGTAACCTCGATGAAGTTTGCAGGCAGCATGTAGATATTGCCGTTGATGGTTGCCTGCTGCCATGCCACATCGGGAACGGTTGCCCAGGTTTCCGGTGCGTAGGTCTTTAACATATCTTCGGTCAGAGGCAGGAAGCCTCCCATGGAAACGGTTTCCTCATAGTGGCACCACTGAGTTGCGGTAAAGATCATATCGAAGTCTTCTCCGGAGGAGAACAACAGGGGATACTTGGTCTCGTGTTCGCCCCAGTTTAACCATTCGGTCTTCAGCGTTGCATTGCAGGTTTCATTCAGGATCTCGTTTACCTTCTCATACACATCGTCAAAGCCTTCCGGCTTATCTCCTACCAGATACAGGGTAAGATCCACGTGTTCGGAAATGTCTGTAGCCCCCGCTGCATTCTCTTCCACGGTCTGTGTGGCCTGTTCTGTCCCGGCAGATGCTGCACTGTCACTTGCTGCAGGTGTGCTTCCGCAACCGGTCAGCATGGACAGCGCCATAACCGCACTCAGAGACAGGGCCATGAGTTTGTTCTTCTTCATAGTTCCTCCTTAAAGGTTGAAAAATAGGTGTGATGATTCATCTATCGTGATCTGCCGAAGCAATTGACTGTGGGACAATCCTCCGGCAGTTTACGATCTGTTTTGATTGTTTCTTATCCCTTTACGGCACCGATGGTGATACCCTGTACAAAGTACTTCTGCACAATGGGGAATGCCAGGATGATGGGGCCGGTGACAACGATGGTCAGCGCCATCTTCAGGGTCTGGGTAGGCAGGTTCATGGCAGCGGCTGCCGCGGAACCGCCGTTTAAGGCGATCAGCTTCTTATAAGCTTCAATGTTGTTGATCTTCTGGTACAGGAAATACTGCAGGGGATACTTATCCTCCGACTTGATGTAAAGCATGGCCTGATACCAGTCGTTCCAGTACGCCAGAGCGATGAGAAGACCCACCGTGGCAAGGGCCGGCTTTATAAGCGGCATGACGATCTTAAACAGGGTGCGGAACTCGCCGCAGCCGTCGATCCTGGCCGCATCGATCAGAGAATCCGGAATGGCCGAAATGTAACTTTTCATCACCAGAAGGTTGTACACACTGAATAACAAGGGGAGAAGAAGCGCCAGATAGCTGTCGCGCAGATTCAGTGTTCGGGAGACCAGGACATAGGTTGGCACCAGGCCTCCGGAGAATAAAGTGGTGAAGTAGAAAAAGAATGAAAAACCGTTTCGCCACTCAAAGTCCTTCCGGGACAAGACGTAAGCCGTCATCGTCTGGAGGAAAAGTCCAAGGGCCGTTCCGGACAGGGTTAGCAGAATGGTTGTAATGTACGCTTTTACAACCACCATGGGATCTTTGAAAACCGTGGCATAAGCCTGCAACGAAAAATCCTGAGGGAGCAGTGAAAATCCGTTGGCCAAAATGGCTTCCTCTGAAGAAAAAGATCCTGCGAGCACCATCAAAAACGGCAGCAAACAAAAGAGAGCAAACAGCGTACAGATGGTGTAAGCCAGTATATGAAGAACGATCACATCGGGGCCGATCACCGCCCCGCCGGTTCTGTGTTTTCTCATAGTCATCTCCTAAAACAGGGTATAGTCTTTGTCGTAGCGGCTCACCAGCTTGTTGGCGATGAGCACGGTAATGAAGCACAGGATGGACTGATAAAAGCCCATGGCGGAAGACATACCGAAATCATTGTTGGTAATGAGAGCACGCATGGTCAGGGTATCGATGACATCGGATACGTTGTATAACAGACCGTTGCTGCCTACCAGGTTAAAGAACATATCGAAGTTTCCGCGGAAGATACCGCCGATGGCCATCAAAAACAGGATGATGATGGTGGGCAGAATGGAAGGAATGGTAACCTTGAAGATCCGCTGGAACACATTGGCACCGTCAATGGATGCCGCTTCATAAATGGAAACATCAATGCCCATGATGGCCGCCAGGTACATAACAGAGCCGTAGCCTATGCCTTTCCATACGTTAAAGGCAATGAGGATCACCGGCCAATAGGAAGGCTTGGTATAGAACATCACCTTTTCCGCGCCGATGGAAGTCAGAAACCGGTTGATGAAGCCGTAATCACTGCTCAGCAGGTTAAAGGCGATGACACCCACCATGACCCAGGAAACAAAATAGGGAAGAAACATCATGGACTGGGAAACCTTTCGGAAATGTTTGTTGCGGATCTCTGTGAGAAAGACCGCCACCATAACCTGAAAGAAGGTTCCCACGATGATGAAGGCGATGTTGTAGAGTACTGTATTTCTGGTAACCGTCCAGGCCTGACCGGACTTAAAGAAGAAGCGGAAATTATCCAGGCCGTTCCAGGGGCTTCCCCAGATCCCTCCGGCGTAGTTGTACTTTTTAAAAGCCATGACCACACCCGCCATGGGGTAATAGCAAAACAGCAGTACATAGATCACTGCAGGGGAAAGCATGAGCAGGTAATACCTGTACTTATAGAGCTTTCGAATAAAACCGTTCATTGTTTGCACCTCCGTTTATGGCTGCATTGTACCTTCCGGGGGCATTTAGGTAGAATCGAGAATCTTTTCCCTCTTCTTCAAAATTCTTTTCCAAACATCCAATTATTTTGAAGATAAAAAAAGAGACAGCCGAAACTGTCTCCTGATGGTTCTGTATGAAATTCGCATGTCTGCAGGGTCCTGTCCCTACAAGGCTCCCCCTTGATCAGGCATCGCCTTGTTTCTCCAAACGTCCCTCCCTGCGCAGGCGGATGGTCGCCACCGTTCCCTTTCCCGGGGCGCTTTCATAGGTAATACCGCTGTCTTCGCCGTAGGCTAAACGGATCCGTTCGTTGATGTTGTAAACACCGTATCCGCCTTTGTCATCTTTCGGTTTTTCCAACAGGTGGGATGCGGTTTCGCTGCTCATTCCCACACCGTCATCGGAAATCCGGATGTACAGGTATCCGTCCTTTTCCTCTGCCCGGATCTCAATGGTGCCGGTTTCACTTTCCGATTCCAGGATCCCGTGATAAATGGCATTTTCCACCAGCGGCTGCAGCATCAGTTTAAAAATCTGCACTTCTTCCAATTCTGCAGGAATGTCCGTTACCAGACGGATCTTATCTTCAAAGCGCAGGTTCTGGATTGTCACATATTCCTGCACATGCTGGATCTCATTGGAAAGGATCGTCTCATCCCGGCCGCCGTTCAAACTGAGACGGTAGAAATGGGACAGGGCTTTGATTGCCTTCTGGATCGTTTCCGTATCTCCGTTTACCGCCAGCAGGTTGATCATATCCAGGGTGTTGTACAGGAAATGGGGATTGATCTGGGTCTGCAGGGCCTTAAGCTGCTCGCTTTTTACCTTTTCGCCCAGGGCATATTGCTGATCCAGCAGGATGGAGATCTTGGTCAGCAGCACGTTGAAATTCTGATTCAGCTTGCCGATCTCATCCTTTCGGTAGGGTGCAATGGGAATGTCAAAGTCTCCCTTTTCCGCCTTTTTCATGCTCTGAATGAGATTGAGCAGGGGGTTGGTGATCAGGGAAGAAAGTATCCAGGCGATCCCGATCATGGCAGGCAAGATAATGAGCAAGGTTACGGGAATGCCCACGTAGAGTTTTCGCATCTTATTCTCAATGGAAGCAAAAGGAACCACCAGCACCTGCTTCCAGTTACTTAAGGAGATGGTCTGGGAATCCATCAGGTAGCGCTTGTTTCCTACGGTATAGTAGTCCACCCTTCCGCTGCTCTGCGCTTTTGATAACGCTACAAATTCCGTCTTTTCCTCGGGGGATATCTCCTCTGCCCCAAAGCTGCAAAAGACCTCTCCTCCGTCGTCATAGAGCAGGGTAAAGGAATGATCCTGGGTGCAGACATACTGCAGATCGTTTTCAATGGTACTAAGAAGAATATTGATCACCACCACACCGGAGATCCGGTCGTAATCATCGGGATCGTAGATCTTTCGCAGCATGGTCATATAGGGATAGTTTTCCGGCTCTTCAAAGATCCCGCCGTAGGCCCATACATAGGACTCTGTTGTGGAAAACAGGGACCTGTACCAGTCTTTATCCGTAAAGTCTTCCAGATAATAAATACTGTCCTGTTCATACAGGGAAGCGATATCCGCATTGACGCACAGGCATACCTCCTCTACGGAAGGGATATTCCGGATGGTAAAGAGGTCCGCTTCGATCTGTCCCCGATAGTAGTCATACAGGCCGGGTGTCGCATCAAAGGCCTGGAGTTTTTCTGTCAGATAGTCCTGCCTGGGAAACTGAAAGGCAAAAATATCCGCCCCGTACTTGACCATGGACGTCTGATACTCCAGCAGAGAAACCGTTCGTTCCATGGAGGAGATCATGGTATTCTCCTCCTGTTCCCGAAACTCTGCCCGCAGGTAAATGGTATTGACGATGCCAAAGATACTGAAGGACAGCAGGATCACCACCAACAGGGCGATCAGATATTTGTATTTTAAGGAAATGTTGTCCCAGAAGTCCCTCATGCCGTATGGTTTTCCTTATAATCCGAAGGGGCACAGCCCACACACTTTTTAAACAGGGTGGAGAAATAATTGGGATCGTTTATGCCGACCCGATAGGCGATCTCGTAGATAGGCAGATCGGTCTCCTGCATCAGATGCTCCGCTTCCTGCATCCGCACGTCGGTAAGAAACACATTGATGGTAGAACCGGTCTCCTTTTTAAACAAGGTACACAGATAGCTCTTATTGAGAAACAGGTTATCCGCGATCTCTCCGATGGATAGCTCTGCCATGGAGAAATGTTCGTAAATATAATCAATGGCCCGGTTGACCACAGGATTGGCCGTCGTAAGGCGCTCCCTTTGTCCCCGCTTCTTTTCACTGCTCAGTTCTTCGATCTCTTCATCGGTAAACTGTGCCCGCAGTTTTTTCAGAAGTTCCTTTTCCTCCTGCTGCTGCTCCTGCAGTCTTTTCTCCGTGAGGATGCAGGCTACGGTACGGTTTACCACTTCCTTTACATTGGAAAAGGAGATGGGCTTTTCAATATAGGAAACCGCCCCGATCTCGATGGCGGACTTCAGGTCATCCTTATCGCAATACCCGCTTAAATAGATGATCTTGCAGGACGGGAACTTGTCCCTTAAGCTGTAGCCTAACTGGATCCCGTTCATTTTGGGCATCTTTACGTCACACAGGCAGATATCCGGTGTAAAATCATGGCATACATCCAAAGCATCCAACCCGTTCCTGGCCGTCCTTACCTGCGAGATGCTCATACTCTCCCAGGGAATCTGTGAAAGCAGGGTATCCCTGGTCATCTTTTCATCGTCTACGATGAGTAAATTCAGCATTTTCCTTCTCCCTCAAAAATAAATATTTTAAAGAATCTGCCAAATATTTCCAACGAAATTATAACATTCCCCCAGGTGGTATCATATAAAATATATTTGTATCAATCTTTAGAAAATTTAGGAGGACACATGAAAAAACATGTTTCCCTTTTGCTGATCCTGTGTATGGTCATTTCTTTGACGGGCTGCGCAGACTCCGGTACCGGACAGACCGCTTCCCGTTCCGTATATGAAGAAGCAGGCATCGATCTGTCCGAAACCGTAACCCTCCATGGCTATGTCATCGGGACCCCGAACCGGGATTTTAACAAGGTCTGGGAGAAGGTAAATGCCATGCTCCTGGAGGATCTTAACTGCACCATGGAGATCACCTATATGAGCTGGGGCGAATACCAGTCCCTTTACCCCCTGATCGTATCCTCCGGGGATAACATCGACTGGATCTTCACCGGCCATTGGTGTATGTACTCCGAGCAGGCATCCAGAGGGGCCTTTCGGGAGATCACCCGGGATGAGATAAAGACCTACATGCCTGCCATGTATGAGCTGCTGCCGGAACTGGCCTATAAACAATGCTCCTATGACGGAAAGCTTTATATGATCCCTTCCAGCTCCCGGGATAAGAAAACGGACGTGATGATCCTGCGGGCAGACCTGGCGGAAAAATACGGGGTGGATCTCTCTTCCATTCATCGTTTCTCGGACATCGATCCCTACCTTAAGGCGATCAAGGACAACGAACCGGATATGATCCCCATCTATCTGAATAATTCCGATGGTCTGTGGGTGGCTCTGGCGGATGAAAGCGACGGAAAACTCACCGACAGCTACGGGATCGGCTGCTACTATTCCTTTGACGGAAACAAACGCCCCGACGGCGTCTACTCCATGTTTGACGACGTGATCTTCGAATCCGTGAAACGGGCATCCCGCATCATGAATACCTGGTACCAAAAGGGCTATGTCAATCCGGAAGTCCTTGCCAATAAAGTAACCACCCGTGTAACCTTTCCTCAGGGAAAAAGCGGTGTTTGTATGGGAAACTTCCTGGACGTCCAAAGCGTTCTGGCAGAATGCGATTCCAAAGGTTGGAACACCCGGATCCTTCTGGAAACCAACGCAAACGGTCATAGTGCCAACGAATCCTATTCCAACAACGGCATCGCCATTTCCTTCTCTTCCCAAAATCCGGAGCGGACCATGATGGCCCTGGATCTGATCATGAATGATGAGCGCTACATCAACCTGATCCAGTTCGGGATCGAAGGTGAGCACTATATCCTAAACGAAGACGGCCGGGTCGACTATCCGGAAGGGGTAGATGCTTCTACCACCGGCTATAACTGGGAAGAAACCGGCTTCTGGTTCCTTAACCGGGATAAGGAGCCTCCGCGCGCCACCTGGTCCAAAGAGTATGAGCATCTCCAGGAAAAAATGGTCTCCCAGGTCCTGAAGGATAATCCCTGTCAGGGCTTCCAGTTTAATGTAGACCCGGTGCGGGAGGAATATACGGCAGTCCGGGATGTTATGACCAGATATCACCGTCCCATCCAGCTGGGTATGGTGGATGATATCGATGCCGCCTATGAAGATCTGAAAGTGCGGCTATACGATGCAGGCTATGAACGGCTCCTGCAGGAATATCAGACACAAATCGAAGCCTATCGAAAACAACTTGGTTATTAAATGAAAGCGGCCTCCCGGAGAATTTCCGGGGGGCCGTAGTTTTTCGTCAGCAAACTCAACTCTCCGCCTCCTGCAGGTACAGGATGGCATTTTGGTGGGTATTATCCTGTGCAAGGACCTTGCGGAAATGCTCGGCTGCCTTTTCCTTCTGCCCAAGGCCCAGGGCTGCCAGCCCCATGAGATAGAAGCAGTGCAGTTCGTTTTTCAGGGTCATATCCGCATCAAAGACCGACATATCCGGCATGGAAACTGCAAAGTAGTCCATGCGGAAGGTGTCTCTTACATGCTGCTCTCCAAAATCCAGCAGCCGGTAGAAACGGGCATTTGCCCCCTTCGGATCTCCCAGCTTTAAAAGGGCTAAGCCCTGATACAGGATCATGTCCGCAGGCTGATCGTAATAGTACATCATACCGGCCACTTCCATGGCGCCAAGAGTAGCCTTTTC
>JAIKYN010000080.1 GCA_024683155.1 Lachnospiraceae bacterium
GGCAGGGAAGAGGATATGCTTATGAAGTGTGCGAAGCAATCTTACGGTATGCCAAAGAAGAATTGGATTTTGAACGTGTCATTTGTTTTGTTAAGCAAGAAAATGCAGCTTCCTTAGGGTTATGTGCCAAACTTGGTTTTATAGAAAAAGGAATGGAGCAGCTGGGGACAGATGCTTATATTATGCTGAGAAAACATCTATAATAATTAAGTGCTATAATGATGTGGTATCTATATTTAAAAACAAATAAAACGGGGAAGATATGAGGAAAGGGTCATTTCGAAACATACTGGAAGATTGTCCCATTATTGCAGCTGTTAAGGATGAAGAAGGACTGCATAAGAGTTTATCCGGTGACAATCAGATCATCTTTGTTCTCTACGGAGATATCTGTTCTATTCCACAAATCGTAGAAGAGATCAAGGCAGCGGGGCGGATCGCTATGGTACATATGGATCTGCTGGGGGGCATCAGCAACAAGGAAGTGGCTGTGGACTATATTCATGATACAGCAGGTGCTGACGGAATCATTTCCACTAAACCGGCCCTTATTAAACGGGCGAAAGAACTTGAGATGTATACCGTGCTTCGTATTTTCCTGCTGGACTCCCTTGCTTATGAGAATCTGCTAAAGCAATGTAATCTGTGTAAGCCGGATTGCATCGAGGTATTGCCCGGAGTTATGCCGAAGGTGATCGAACGGATCCGAAAGGATGAGCGGACTCCGATCATCGCAGGAGGGTTGATCTCGGATAAAGAAGATATCATGGCGGCACTGCAGGCAGGAGCGGTATCTATTTCGACTACTAAAAGTGAACTGTGGAATGTATGAAAATGGGAAGGCTTCTGTTGCAACCGGTTCGAAGGTCGTAATCGTACCTATTGCAACTAGCAAGTTCACCTTGTGGGAGATTTGAGTTATAATAAAACGAATGATGAGGTATATTCAATGAATAAGATAAAAGTTGGAATTATCGGAACCGGAAATATCGGGTCGGATCTATTAATGAAAGTACGGAAATCAGATGTTTTAGAATGCGGAATTTTCGCAGGGCATAGTCTTGATTCCAAGGGAATTGCCAGAGCAAGGGAAATGGGAGTTCCCGTGACTGTGAATTCCATTCGTTATATAGAAGAAAATCCGGATTGTTGTGAGATCGTATTTGATGCAACTTCTGCAAAAGTCCATACTGCGAATGCGCCCATACTAAAGAAACTGGGCAAATATGCCATCGATCTGACACCTGCACATGTGGGGAAGTTTTGTGTACCCCAGGTTAATCTGGATGAGGCTTTGGAACTGGATAATGTGAATTGTATTACTTGCGGAGGACAGGCTACGGTTCCTATTGCCAGAGCGATCAGTCAGGTGGCAGATGTTGATTATCTGGAAATTGTGGCAACCATTGCTTCAAAATCGGCCGGGATCGGAACCAGAAATAATATTGATGAGTTTACGCAGACGACCAAGGATGCACTTATGGAGCTTGGAGGTATAAAAAATGCAAAGGCGATCATTATTTTGAATCCGGCAGAGCCCCCGATCACCATGCATAATACGGTGTATGCATTGATTAATGAACCAAATATGGAGGCAATTACAAAAGCGGTACATGAAACTGAAGCGGCTATCAGGAAATATGTACCGGGTTATCGCATTGTACTTGGACCCATATATGAAAACGGCAGAGTTACGACCAGCGTTGAAGTTACAGGCTCCGGAGATTTCCTTCCGGAATATGCAGGAAATCTGGATATCATCACTTGCGCGGCTGTGGAAATTGCTGAGAACTACGCGAGGAGAAAATTGTTATGAGCAGAATTCGCTTTTTTGATGCCACTTTAAGAGACGGCTCGCATGCAATCAAGCATCAACTGACAGAAAAGACGATAGCAGATTATTGCGAAGCAATGGATGATGCAGGCATGTATACCATTGTGGTGGGACATGGCAATGGATTGGGAGCATCTTCTCTCCAAGTCGGCCTTTCCAGATTGCCGGATGAGGTCATGCTTCGTACGGCCAGAGAGCATTTGCGACACACGAAGCTGGGTGCTTATATGATCCCCGGATTTGGGACCATACAGGATAATTTGATCCCGGCCATGGAAAATGGAGTGGATCTTTTTAAAATAGGCTGTCATTGTACAGAAGCAGATACGACCAGGCAACATATAGAATTCCTGCGCTCAAAAGATAAAGAAGTGTACGGAATATTAATGAATTATCATATGGCTTCTACAGAGCGCATTCTGGAAGAAGCGCAGAAGATGCAATCCTATGGGGCCTACGGCGTAATACTAATGGATAGTGCAGGAGCGTCCACACCGGAACTGGTCAAAAAGACCATAGCTACTTTGGTAGATGAAATGCATATTTTGGTAGGCTTTCATCCGCATAACAATATGGGCCTGGCGGTAGCAAATGCATATATAGCTATTCAGGAGGGCGCCAGAATTGTGGATGGAACGCTCCGAGGGTTTGGCGCAGGTGCCGGGAATGTGCAGCTGGAGGCACTATCAGCGTTGCTGACGAAAGAGGGATATGAGCTGAATCAAAACCTTTATCAGATGATGGATGCCAGTGAACAGATTGTTCGTCCGGCGATGGCAGAGGATAGAGCTTTGACGGATGTGAGTATCGTAAGTGGGATGGCAGGCGTCTTTTCTTCCTTTAAGACGCAGGTACTTGCTGCATCCAAAGAGTTTCATGTGGATCCCAGAGATGTTTTTATGGAACTGGGGAAACGAAAAGTTGTGGGCGGTCAGGAAGATATCATTGTTGAGGTGGCGCAGGAATTATCCCATCCTGTTTCAGATGATGCAGAATCGTATATGCTGGAATCGTTAACATAATTCGGATCACAAGAACGAACTTGAATAGAAAGGTGAACAGGGAAATGAATGTATCAGAGTATATTTTTGATTTTTATAATCGCAAAGGAGTTGATAAGGTTTTTGTTGTAACCGGTGGACAAGCGATGTATTTAGACGATGCTGTCAGTCGAAACAAAAACTACAGTGCGATTTTTCACCATCATGAGCAGGCGGCTACAATGAGTGCGGATGCATACGGCAGAATCATGAATAAACCGGCTATAGCGCTGGTAACCGCAGGACCCGGTAGCGTGAATGCAATGAACGGTGTGGTGGGAGCATATACCGATTCTGCGCCGATGATCGTTATTTCCGGACAGGCTAATTTATCATTTGTTCAATATGAAGAAAAAACAAACATTCGTCAGTACGGAATCCAGGGAATTAATATTCGTTCCATGGTGGAGGGCCTGGTTAAATATTTCAAAACCATTGATGACGTAAGTAAGGTGGATTATTACCTGGAAGAAGCCTGGCAGGCAGCAACTACCGGTCGTCCGGGACCTGTCTGGATCGATGTTCCCTTGGACATCCAGCGTACAGAAGTCGCTGCTGTTCAGAAAAAATATAAGAATGTTACCAAGGTGGATAATGCATATCGGTTGGATCAGGCGGTTTCATCCATGATGGAACACTTGAAGAAGGCTGAAAGACCTATTTTCCTGGTTGGTCAGGGAGTGAGCCTTTCCGGAGCAAGAAAAGAATTCCGGGCATTAGTGGATGCGTTTAAGATACCGGTGATCACTGCCAGATTAGGCATCGATCTGATCGAGAGCGATAGTCTGTATTATGTGGGAAGACCGGGCAATTACGGAGAACGAAGTGCCAATTTTGCCATTCAGAACGCGGATTTTATTCTTTCCTTAGGATGCCGACTGGCCTCTTCCACAGTAGGTCATACGCCGGGAATCTTTGGAAAACATGCGTATAAGATTGTGGTTGATATTGACAAGGAAGAACTGAATAAGCCCGGTGTTGAAATCGATGAAAAAGTACAACTGGATTGTAAAGATATTATTGCGCAGTTGTTAAACCGTGCAGATGAACTTAAGGAGTGTGACCATACTGCCTGGGTAAAACAGTGTGCAGAATGGAAAGAAAAATATCCTGTGGTTCAGCCGGAATACAAGGATCAGAATCCGGTGAATTCATATTATTTTCTGGATGAACTTTCAAAGCTGGCTCCTTCGGATGCAAACATCCTGGTTGATACCGGGTCCTGTTTCCATGTAGCTTGCCAGACGTGGAAAGTAAAAAAAGGACAGCAATTCCTTACGACCGGTGGTTTATCTTCCATGGGATACTGGTGTGCAGGTATCGGAGCTTGTATAGCGAATGACCGAAAAGATACGATCGTTATTACCGGTGACGGTAGCTTACAGATGAATCTTCAGGAATTTGCGCCGATCCGTCATAATAATCTTCCGATTAAGACGTTTGTATTGAACAATAACGGGTATTTATTGATCCGTTCTACACAAAGAAACTTTATGGAGGACCGTTTCTTCGGAGAAGGACCGGAGTCCGGTGTATGGTGCCCGGAGCTTAATAAGATAGCGGCAGCATATGAAATGCCGTATTTCCGTATTGATACAGTTGATCAGATCGAAGAGATCTGTCAAAAAGTATTTCATACCGAAGGACCTGTTATATGCGAAGTGATGACGCCGGAGTGGCAGGCACTGGTACCTCGTATCACATCGGAAAAAATGCCCGATGGCAGACTTGTGGCACATGAATACAGTGACATGTTCCCGTTCCTGGATCGGGAAGAATACAAAGAGAACATGATAGCAGAAAAGTGATATGAAAAAAGTACTTATTACAGGGGCGACCAGTCTGATCGGTGTAGAACTGGTGAAAGCCTGTCTTCTAAAAGAATTGGAAGTCATCGCGTTGGTGAGAAAGAATTCTTCAACCATAGCACGGTTACCGGATTCTCCGAAAGTCAAGGTGGTAACAGCTGATTTGGAGGATTTGCATCAGGTAAGTAGCGAAGAATTATCTGCTGATATTTTTTTCCACCTGGGGTGGCAGGGAACCTCCAGAGAGGGAAGAAAAGATCCGATCATTCAAGAAAAAAATATTAAATATACTTTAGATGCTGTTGAATTGGCTGCAAGAGCAAATTGCAAAGTATTTATAGGAGCCGGATCCCAGGCTGAATACGGAAAGCATGTGGAACAAATAACGACGCCTGACTCACCGATTATGCCGGAAGAACCATACGGTATCGCTAAATATGCTGCCGGGAAACTGGCTGAAATCCATGCAAAAGGGCATGGTATGCGCTTCGCGTGGGTGCGTATTTTCAGTGTGTATGGAAAGTATGAAATACCTACATCTATGATTCAGACAACGTTACATCGGATGTTGAGAGGGAGCTCTTGTAATTTTTCTGCGGCAACACAAAGCTGGGACTTTCTTTATGGAGAAGATGCAGGAAAAGCAATTCTTTCAATCGGGATGTCGGCGAATGCAGAGGGAGTATATTGTCTTGGATCAGGAAAAGCACGCCCTTTGAAAGATTATATCTATGAGATGAAAGAGATTACAAATACCAATTCTGAGTTGACATTTAGCAAGGAACCTGTTCCAATGGGTAGAGGTTTTTCAGTGGATATATCTAAACTTCAGAAAGATACAGGCTGGAAACCTTCCATAGATTTTGATGAAGGAATACAAAAGACAATCGAATGGATCGTCAGCCAAAAAGATGATGAAAATATTTGAAAAATTAGTTCGTCTGGTCTGGGGCGGTGTTTTAAAGCTATTTCATATTGAGTGGACGGAAGAAAAGTGGACATCTTTTATGCAATTCGTAAAGTTTTGCCTGGTAGGTGTCTCTAATACCATCGTTTCTTATCTGTTGAACATAGCCGTATTATTTCTGTTAAAGAATGCCGGTCTTTCCTTTGACTATGTGATCGCCAATATTGTTGCGTTCGTACTGAGTGTGTTATGGTCCTTCTTCTGGAATAATCGGTTCGTATTTACGAAGGAGGAAGGGGAAAAGCGCTCTGTCTGGAAGACGCTTCTGAAAACGTATGTGGCGTATTCGGTTACAGGGATCGTTTTAAATAATGCGCTATCCTATATATGGATTGATGTATTTGGTATTTCCAAGTTTATAGCACCAATCATCAATCTGGTTGTGGCTGTACCGATCAATTTTTTGTTAAATAAATTATGGGCTTATAAAACAGACTGATTTAGAGTCTTCCCTTGCAAAAACCATAAAAGAGTGGTAGTTTTAAAGTAACTTAACATTTGTGCATGAGATTTGGAGTCAAGCATTTAGTATCGACAGGGCGTCGGTATTATTTTGTTTGGCTCTTTTTTAGTTTCAAAAGGAGATGAAATCAATGAGAGATGTGATCATTATTGGGGCAGGCGTTACCGGAAGTGCCATCGCCAGAGAACTTTCCAGATATGAACGGGATGTGCTGGTTCTGGAGAAAAACTCCGATGTGGCAGAAGGAACGTCCAAAGCCAACAGCGGGATCGTTCATGCGGGGTATGATGCAAAGCCCGGAAGCCTTATGGCAAAGCTGAACCTGCAAGGAAATCTGATGATGGAGCAGTTATCCAAAGACCTGGATTTTCCCTTTAAGAAGAACGGATCTCTGGTTCTTTGCTTCTCGGAAGAGGATCGGCCGAAGCTGGAGGAACTGTATCAGAGAGGCGTGACCAATGGTGTTCCGGATATTCAGATCCTTTCCAAAGAAGAAGTCCTGAAGATGGAGCCCAATCTGTCGGAGGAGATCGTTGGCGCACTGTATGCTCCTACCGGCGGTATTGTATGTCCTTTTAATCTCACCATTGCCCTGGCGGAAAATGCTAATGTAAACGGTGTGGAATTCCAGTTGGAAACCTCCGTAACCGGTATCGAGAGGATCGAAAATGGTTATCGGGTCCATACGGATAAGGGCGACTTTGATACAGCCATGGTGGTCAATGCAGCAGGTGTATATGCCGATGCGATCCATAACATGGTGTCCGAAGAAAAGATCCATATCACCCCTCGTAAAGGCGAGTACTGCCTCATGGATAAGAAGGTGGGAGATTTTGTCAGCAATACTATCTTTCAGCTTCCAGGCAAGTACGGCAAAGGCGTTCTGGTAACGCCTACGGTACACGGAAACCTCTTGGTAGGTCCTACTGCAACAGATCAGGAGGACAAAGAGGAAGATCAGACCACACAGGCAGGACTGGATGACGTTCTTGCAAAAGCAGGAAAGAGTGTAAAGACGCTGCCTCGTCAGATCATCACCTCTTTTGCAGGTCTTCGTGCCCATGGAGAAACGGGAGATTTCATCATCGGAGAAGTAAAGGATGCCCCCGGATTTATTGATGCGGCAGGTATTGAATCTCCCGGTCTTACCAGTGCACCGGCCATCGGTATCATGGTAGCGGATCTGATCCAGAAGCTGGCTCCTGCCAAGGAGAAGACAGACTTTATCGCAACCCGGAAGGGAATTCCTTCCATGGCGCTTGCTTCTAACGAGGAGCGGGCCGCTTTGATCAAG
>JAIKYN010000122.1 GCA_024683155.1 Lachnospiraceae bacterium
TGTTACTCCCGCTTCGAAATGTTCCAAACAATATGATCAGTGTAAAAAATGCAGCGACAAAATCCGCTACCGCTGTAATATGGCCCATACGTTCTCCCAAAGTAAAAATGACCGGATACTGTATATGATTATACATAATATCCGGCCCTTTGAAAAATGATCTATAGGAGTTGTATTACTATATCCACAAAGCCATCAGATTACACCATACTACCGTCATCAGACCGCATACTACAATGGAAAGGCTGCTGATGGCACCTTCCACTTCTCCCATCTCCAGTGCACGGGCGGTTCCCAGCGCATGAGAAGCCGTTCAATGGTCGCTTTACTTTTGTCGGCGTCGGCTGTCATCAGCGGGATATCCTGCCATAATTCATAACGGTTCTTGATGGCATCGGAACAAAGGATCGTATCTTCTCCGCACTTTAATCCCACCAGTCCCAGGGTATGCCCCGGAAGCTCCATCACCGTCACTAAGGGAGATATATGGTCTCCCTCCTTGACGAAATTCAGGTTTCCGTTTTTCCTGAGATAATCACAGGTGGCAATGCAATGCCATTCATCGGGGCAGTCGGTAGCGTTCAGCCACTCGGTCTTGCTCAGATAAAAATTTGCCTTGTGAAACAAGGGCAGATTCCCTACATGATCAAAATGCAGGTGTGAGATCACCACATCCGTAATGTCATCACAGGTAAGACCGTTATCCTGCAGCGCTTTCTTAAGCTGCAGAGCGGTGGATTTATTCCCGGTATCATAGAGAATCTTCTGCTTCTCATCTTCTACCAGAACCACCGTACTGTAGCCTACGATACCGAATTCCGTCATGAACGGTTTGCCTTCCAGTAATTGTTTGACGGTCATGCTTTTTATTCTCCCAGTTTCATTCCGGTAAGGAACTCATAATACTGTGCAATGGCGCTGTGGTCTTTGTTTCCGCCTTCATGATTATGCATCCACTGGAGGATCTCCTGCACTTCTGCCGTCATGGGAACCGGTGCGCCTACGGTATGGGCACAATCCAGTGCGTTGTTCAGATCCTTGATATGAAGATCGATCTTAAAACCGGGCTTATCGTTACCGGAAAGCATCATAGGTGCCTTGGCATCCATAACGGTACTTCCTGCCAGGCCGCCACGGATGGCTGCAAATACCAGGTTGGGATCTACCCCCGCCTTCTTTGCCAGGGTCAGTGCTTCGGAAAGAGCCTGGATGTTGCAGGCAACAATGATCTGGTTGGCCAGCTTGGTGGTATTACCGGCACCAACTTCTCCGCATCGTACCACGGAAGCCCCCATGGTCTTAAGAAGGGGGGTGTATTTTTCTACCAGTTCTTCTTTGCCGCCTACCATGAAGCTTAAGGTTCCGTCAATGGCTTTGGGTTCCCCTCCGGAAACGGGGGCATCGATCATGTCCACTCCCCGCTGTTCCAAAGCCGCAGCGATCTCCTTGCTGGCTACCGGATTGATCGAGCTCATGTCGATGAATACAGAGCCTTCCTTCATAAAGGATGCGACGCCGTTTTCTCCCAGCATGACTTCTTTTACCTGGGGAGAATTGGGCAGCATGGTCATTACAACGTCACAATTTTTCCCGATCTCTTCATAGGAAGCAGCGACTGCCCCCTCTTTCGCCAGTTCATCCAGTACTTCCGGATGTCTGCCGTTGACCATTACATCTGTATAACCGCCTTTGATGATATTTTTTACCATGGGCTTTCCCATGATCCCAAGTCCGATAAATCCGATCTTCATTCGTTCGTCTCCTTTTCTATGTCATCCCTTGCGGCTTCCCAGTTCCTTATCCAGCAGATACAGATTTTTCTTATCATTCCCAAGCATCTGGACCTTAGCGATCATTTCTGCGGAATTATTCTCTTCTTCTTCCTGCTCATTGATAAACCAGTTAAGGAATAACTGTGTCCGGTAATCCTTATCTTTGACGGCCGCATCCATGATCTTCACGATCTCATCCGTAATGTAATGTTCATGCTTATCCGCTGCCTTGGCTGCTTCCAGAGCATTCTTAAAATCCACCTCCACTGCTGCAATCGAAGAGAGCGTAACATCCTGATCCTGCTCCAGAAGATAGGTATAGATCTTCATGGCATGCTCCTGTTCTTCCTCTGCCTGCACTTTATACCAGGACGCAAAACCGTTGAGATCCTGTTTGGTAAAGTACTTGGAAATACCAAGATATAAATAGGCAGAATAAAACTCTTTGTTTACCTGTGCATTTAATAAGTCTGCTACTTTCTTGTTCATGGTCATCCTCCTTGTGATCCTTATTTACTTACTTTTTTAATGCTGCTTCATATAATTCGGCAACTGCATCCCAGTTCACCACGTCAAAGAACTTCTTTACATAATCTCCGCGGAGATTTTTATACTTCAGATAATACGCATGTTCCCACACATCCAGAGCAAAGATCGGTGTATCTCCGGTTCCCAGACTGATAGGGTTATCCTGATTGGCACTGTTTGACAACACCAGCTGCCCGTCCTTCGTTACGGACATCCAGGCCCAGCCGGATCCGAACTGCCCGGTTGCCAGAGCAAATATTTTATCCTTGAACTCAGCAAAGCTGCCAAAGGTGCGCTCTATGCTTTCTTTTAAAGCACCGGTGGGCTCTCCGCCTGCATCAGGACCCATGATCTTAAAATACAGGTTGTGGTTATAGTAGCCACCGCCGTTATTACGGATCCCTTTTCTTACGGCCTCATCCGCGATCTGATCCAGATTTCCCAAGATCTCTTCAATGGCCTTATCCTGCACTCCGGCCTTTTC
>JAIKYN010000126.1 GCA_024683155.1 Lachnospiraceae bacterium
GCTTCTCACGGTGAGGGACGATTTGTTGCTCCTAAGGAGTGGCTGGAGAAACTCTTTGCCAACGGACAGGTTGCGACTCAGTATGCCGATCCCGAAGGCAATGTTTCCATGGATGAAGAGTGGAACATCAACGGTTCCTACTGCTCCATCGAAGGCATCACTTCTCCCGATGGCCGTGTACTTGGTAAGATGGCACACTCTGAGCGTCGCGGAGACGGTGTGGCACTGAATATCTATGGTCAGCAGGATCTGAAGATCTTTAAGTCCGGTGTGGACTACTTTAAATAATTAAAGGACGTAGTAAATGAAAGCATATTTGATCTTGGAAGACGGAACAGTATTTGAGGGGACCCATTTCGGGGCTGACAGGGAAGTGGTCAGTGAGATCGTATTTAATACTTCCATGGCCGGTTACCTGGAAGTCCTCACAGACCCCTCCTATGCAGGACAGGCTGTGTGCATGACCTATCCGCTCATCGGCAATTACGGGATCTGTCGCGCGGATATGGAGTCAAAGAAAGCATGGCCGGACGCCCTCATTGTCAGAGAACTGTCCCGAACCCCCAGTAATTTCCGAAGCGACTGTTCCATTCAGGATTTTCTTAATGAACAGGCGGTTCCCGGCATTGCGGGGATCGACACCAGAGCTCTGACCCGTATCCTTCGGGAGAAGGGCACCATGAACGGCATGATCACCACGAAGGAGCATTCCTTTGCAGAGGTGGAACCGCAGCTGAAGGCGTACACCACCGGCAAAGTGGTGGAGAAGGTAACCTGTAAGGAAGCCTATACCCTGGCAGGTGCAACGGAGCTTATGAAGCGCTGGGATGAAAATGACCTGAAAGCAAAACCCGGTACGGTTCAGGAATTAAACGGAACCGGTCTGAAGGTGGCACTGATGGATTTTGGTGCCAAGGAAAACATCATCCGCTCTCTGGTGCAGAGAGGATGCGAAGTAACCGTATATCCTGCACTGACTTCCGCTAAGGAGATCCTGGAAGCAAAGCCCGACGGCATCATGTTAAGCAACGGCCCCGGGGATCCCAAGGAATGTACCTCTATCATACAGGAGATCCGGAAGCTGTATGATTCCGATACACCCATTTTTGCCATCTGTCTGGGCCATCAGTTAATGGCACTGGCAACCGGTGCAGATACACATAAGATGAAATACGGACACCGTGGTGGTAATCATCCGGTTAAGGATCTGGCCACAGGGCGGGTTTATATTTCCTCCCAGAATCATGGATATGTGGTGGATACCGATCGTCTGGATGCTGCAGTGGCGGTGCCTGCGTTCGAGAATGTAAACGATAAGACCAATGAAGGCCTTCGCTATACCGGCAAGAAGATCTTCACGGTGCAGTTCCATCCGGAAGCATGCCCCGGACCTCAGGATACCGGATTTTTGTTTGACCGGTTTATCCGGATGATGAAGGAAGGGGAGGTAGCCATCAATGCCTAAGAATCCCAATGTAAAGAAAGTACTTGTGATCGGCTCCGGCCCCATTGTCATCGGACAGGCAGCCGAGTTTGACTATGCAGGAACCCAGGCATGCCGTTCTCTGAAGGAAGAGGGCGTGGAGGTTGTCCTGGTAAACTCCAATCCTGCAACCATCATGACCGATAAGGACATTGCCGATGAGGTATATATCGAGCCTTTGACGGCTGCTGTTCTGGAGAAGATCATTGAAAAAGAAAAGCCGGATTCCCTCCTTCCCAACATGGGTGGACAGGCCGGATTAAATCTTGGTATGGAGCTGGCAGAAAGCGGATTTCTGGCATCTCATAACGTAACCCTTCTGGGAACAACAGCGGAAACCATCCGGAAAGCGGAGGACCGTCTGGAGTTCAAGGAGACCATGGAAAAGATCGGAGAGCCCTGCGCGGCCTCTCTGGTAGTAGAGAATATCCCCGACGGTGTGGCTTTTGCTGCACAGATCGGATACCCGGTGGTTCTGCGTCCCGCTTATACCTTAGGCGGATCCGGCGGCGGAATTGCCCATGATCAGGCACAGCTGGAAGAAATACTGGCGAACGGTCTCAGACTTTCCCGTGTGGGACAGGTTCTGGTAGAGCGTTGTATCGCCGGCTGGAAAGAGATCGAGTACGAAGTGATCCGTGATGCGGTGGGGAACTGTATCACCGTCTGCAACATGGAGAATCTGGATCCGGTAGGTGTTCATACCGGTGACAGTATCGTTGTGGCACCTTCCCAGACCCTGAGCGATAAAGAATATCAGATGCTTCGTTCTTCCGCTCTGAACATCATCAACGAACTGAAGATCACCGGTGGCTGTAACGTGCAGTTTGCGTTGCATCCCACCAGCTTTGAATATTGTGTCATCGAGGTCAATCCCCGTGTAAGCCGTTCTTCCGCTTTAGCGTCCAAGGCAACCGGTTATCCCATTGCCAAGGTGGCAGCCAAGATCGCTCTGGGGTATACCCTGGATGAGATCAAGAATGCCATTACCGGTAAAACGTACGCCAGCTTTGAACCCACCCTGGACTACTGCGTGGTTAAGATCCCCCGCCTGCCCTTCGATAAGTTCATCACGGCTAAGCGTACCCTGACCACACAGATGAAGGCTACCGGCGAAGTTATGAGTATCTGCAGTAACTTCGAGGGAGGTCTTATGAAGGCCATCCGTTCTCTGGAGCAGCATGTGGACAGCCTGCGCAGCTATGACTTTACGGCCCTGGACCGTGAGGAACTGCTGGAACGTCTGGAGGTCGTAGACGATCAGAGGATCTGGGTCATTGCGGAAGCCATTCGTAAAGGGATCTCACAGGAACAGATCCATGACATCACCAAGGTGGATCTGTGGTTTATCGATAAGATCGCCATCCTTACCGAGATGGAAGAACGTCTGGAGAAGGAGCCCCTTACCGAGGAACTGTTGAGAGAAGCAAAGCGTATGGAGTTTCCGGATAATGTCATTGCGCAGCTTTCCGGAAAGTCGCAGGAAGAAGTCCATGCATTAAGAGAGCAGTATAAGATCTTCGCCGCCTTCAAGATGGTAGATACCTGTGCGGCTGAGTTTGAAGCAAGTACGCCCTACTATTATTCCATTTATGACGGAGAAAATGAGGCCATTGAAACACGCCCCGATAAGAAGGTGCTGGTGCTTGGTTCCGGACCCATCCGTATCGGACAGGGTGTGGAGTTTGATTATTGCTCCGTTCATGCTACCTGGGCCTTTGCCAGAGCCGGTTACGAGACCATTATCATCAACAACAATCCGGAGACCGTCAGCACGGACTTCGATATCGCCGATAAACTGTATTTTGAGCCTTTAACTCCGGAAGATGTGGAAAATGTGGTCCGCATTGAGAAACCCGACGGGGCGGTGGTTCAGTTTGGCGGACAGACAGCCATTAAGCTTACCGAGAGCCTGATGAAGATGGGCGTTCCCATTCTGGGAACCAAGGCAGAAGATGTGGATGCGGCGGAAGACCGCGAACTCTTTGATAAGATCCTGGAGGATAACAATATTCCCAGAGCGGCCGGAGGTACCGTATATACCGCGGAGGAAGCCAAGGAAGTTGCAAACCGTCTGGGCTATCCCGTGCTGGTGCGTCCTTCTTACGTACTGGGCGGACAGGGCATGCAGATCGCATTGTCCGATCAGGAGATCGAGGAATTCATGGCGGTGATCAACCGCTATGCACAGGATCACCCCATCCTGGTAGATAAATATCTGATGGGTAAGGAACTGGAAGTAGATGCTGTCTGTGACGGCACCGATATCCTGATCCCGGGCATCATGGAGCATATTGAGCGTACCGGTGTTCACTCCGGTGACAGTATCTCCGTCTATCCGGCACCTACCGTCAGTGACAAGGTAAAGGCCACCATTGCGGATTATTCCTACAAGCTGGCCAAAGCCCTTCATGTAGTGGGCCTGATCAACATTCAGTTTATTGCGGTGGGAGAAGAAGTATACATCATCGAGGTCAATCCCCGTTCTTCCCGTACCGTTCCCTATATCAGCAAGGTAACCGGTATCCCTATTGTGGATCTGGCGACCCAGGTGATCATCGGAAAGACCATCCGGGAGCTGGGCTATGAACCCGGTCTTCAGAAGGAAGCAGATTACATGGCCATCAAGATGCCCGTATTCTCCTTCGAGAAGATCCGTGGTGCGGAGATCAGCCTTGGACCGGAAATGAAGTCCACCGGTGAGTGTCTCGGTATTGCAAAAGATTTTAAGGAAGCTTTATACAAAGCTTTTTTGGGAGCCGGTGTGCGACTTCCCAAGTATAAGCAGATCATCATTACGGTAAAGGATGCGGATAAGGGAGAAGCCATTGAAGTGGGCCGTCGTTTTGAAGCCCTGGGCTATACCATTTATGCAACCCGATCCACTGCCAAAGCATTGCAGGATGCCGGAGTAAAAGCCCGTAAAGTCAATAAGATCTCTCAGGAATCGCCTACAGTCATGGACCTGATCCTGGGGCATAAGATCGATCTGGTCATCGATACGCCGACCCAGGGCCGCGATAAGTCCAGAGACGGTTTCCTCATCCGAAGAACCGCCATTGAGACCGGTGTAAACTGTATCACAGCCATGGATACCGCCAAAGCGCTGGTAACCAGTCTGGAGAATGCAGAGCGGGAGGATCAGCTGACACCTGTGAACATCGCAGAGATTTAAGGAAGCTATGGAACCGAAACACAATTATCAGAAGGATCTGGACAAGATCCTGGAAGAACTGGATAAAGACTATGAACGACAAATGAGGGAAACGGGTACCATCGTTCCCCGGCGTCTTCTGATGCACAGCTGCTGCGGTCCCTGCAGCAGTTACTGCATGGAATATCTGCGGCAGTATTTTGCCATCACCATTTTGTATTACAACCCCAACATTACGGAGGAAGAGGAATACCAAAAGCGTATGGCGGAGGAACTTCGTCTCATCGAAGCCTTGAACAAACTGCCTCAGGGAGTACGGGAACCGGTGGATCGGGTATTCCCCATTGGCTTTTTGCAGAGTGATTATAACCCTGCCGATTTTCTGGCGGTTGCCAAAGGATACGAATCCTGTCCGGAAGGCGGCGAGCGGTGCATGCGCTGCTTTGAACTGCGTCTTCGGGTCAGCGCCCGGGCTGCCAAACGGGGAGACTACGATTACTTCACCACCACCCTGACCATCTCACCCCTTAAGAATGCGGAGGCCTTAAACCGGATCGGTCAAAAGGTTGCGGAAGCGGAAGGAACCACCTTCCTGCCTTCGGATTTCAAGAAAAAGGGTGGTTATCAAAGATCCATCGAGCTGAGTGCCGAGTACGGACTGTACCGACAGGACTACTGTGGCTGCGCTTTCTCTAAGGCGGAGGCTATGGAACGCAGGAAAGAGCAGACCGCCCGTGAAGAAATATGAAAGAGCAGGAACTCTCCGGACAGTTACGCGGAAAGATGTCCTTGCATCTTCCCCGGGTTTCATGTAAAGTAGGGAGAAATTACAGATAGGAGCATATTATGGAGAAATTACTGGATTGTATCTCGGAGGAGATGCAAAAAGCATTTGAAAAAGCGGGATATAACCCGGATCTTGGTAAGGTTACGGTAAGTAACCGTCCGGACCTTTGTGAATATCAGTGTAACGGAGCCATGGCCGGAGCAAAGCAGTATCATTGTGCTCCCATTCAGATCGCGCAGAAGGTTGCGGAGCAATGCAGTGACAGTTCCGTATTTGAGAAAGTGGAAGCGGTTGCTCCCGGATTCTTAAACATTACCCTTAGGGGAGAGTTTGTAAAAGACTACGTAGTTACTATGACGAAGGAGCCTAAGTTCGGCTATGCAACGCCCGAAAAACAGGAGAAGATCATCATTGACTACGGCGGTCCCAATGTGGCAAAGCCTCTCCATGTAGGTCACTTACGTTCTGCCATTATCGGTCAGAGCATTAAGCGGATCCTTCGGTATGCGGGTCATGAAGTCATCGGTGATATCCATATGGGGGACTGGGGTCTTCAGATGGGTCTGATCATTAACGAGTTTGGCATCCGTCATCCGGAGTCCGTTTATTTTGATGAAAGCTATACGGGAGAATATCCCGCCGAGGCTCCCTTTGAACTGTCCGAGCTGGAAGAGATCTATCCGTTTGCCAGTGCTAAGTCCAAAGAGGATCCGGAGTACAAAGAAAAAGCCATGGAAGCAACGGCAAAGCTGCAAAGCGGCGTAAGAGGATATCGTGCCCTGTGGCATCACATCATGAACGTCTCCGTTGCGGATTTAAAGCGCAATTATGAGAACCTGAACGTGGATTTTGAGCGTTGGAACGGAGAGTCCTCCGTACACGACGTGATCCCGGGCATGGTGGAAGATATGAAGAAGGGCGGCCACGCATATATCAGCGAGGGCGCGCTGGTCGTTGATGTAAAAGAAGAGACCGATACCAAGGAAGTTCCTCCCTGCATGATCTTAAAAAGTGACGGGGCTTCTTTGTATAACACTACGGATCTGGCAACCATTAAGGTGCGTACCGAAGAGGATGATCCCGATGAGATCATCTACGTGGTAGATAAGCGTCAGGAACTGTATTTTACTCAGGTATTCCGCTGCGCACGGAAGACCGGTCTTGCAAAGGACGACACCAAACTTCGTTTCTTAGGATTCGGTACCATGAACGGCAAGGACGGCAAGCCTTTTAAGACCCGTTCCGGCGGCGTTATGCGTCTGGAGTACCTGATCAAGGATATTTATGAGGAAATGTACCGGAAGATCTCCGAGAACAAAACCGACGATGCGGCCATGAGCGAAGAGGAAGCACAGGAGACCGCAAAGAAGATCGCTCTTTCCGCCATCATCTACGGTGACCTGTCCAATCAGGCTTCCAAGGATTATATCTTTGATATCGAGCGGTTCACCTCCTTTGAAGGAGATACCGGCCCTTACCTGCTTTATACCATGGTGCGTATCAAGTCCATCTTAAATAAAGCAAAGGCAAGCGGCATTGACGTGGACAAGGTTTGTCTGCAGAGCGCATACGGTGATGCAGACAAGGATCTGATGAAGCAGATGGCCCAGTTTGGTGCCTGCATGGAAAGTGCGGTGGCAGAGCTGGCACCTCACAAGATCTGTGCCTTCCTGTACGACCTTGCCAACAACTTTAACCATTTCTATCATGAAACCAAGATCCTCACCGAAGAGGATGAAGCAAAGAAGAGCAGTTATCTGGCGCTCCTTAAGATCACTCTTTCCATCATGGAAGAAAGCATCGCGCTTCTGGGCTTCGAAGCACCGGAGCGTATGTAACGGGACAAAATGAACACAGAGAAAGAATATCGTACCGTTGTCTATGTGTTTACAGGACTGCTGGACAGCGGTAAGACCACAGCTATCAATGATGCATTATTCGGCGGGAAAGTACCCCTGGACGGGAAAACGCTGATCCTCCGTACGGAAGACGGAGAGGCTTCTTATGACCTGGAGAAGATGCAGGAAAATGAGATCGCTCTCTTTGAAGTGGATAATCCGTCCATGCTGGATGAAGAACTTCTGGAAACGCTGGACGATGTCTATAAACCCGATTCCGTTCTCATTGAGTTAAACGGTATGTGGGACATGACCACCCTTTTAAATGCCCAGCTTCCCGACGGATGGGGCTTCGGAACGGTGTTTAATATCATCAATGCACAGACCTATCCCATGTATGTGACCAACATGCGTCAGATGATCATGACGCCGGTCTCCATGGCAGATGTGGTGATCTTTAATCGTTGTGACGGGAACCTGAATAAGGGAAATATCCGCAGGGCCATCCGGATCCTGAACGATGGGGCCGAGGTCTTTTTCATGCGTCCCGACGGCACCCTGGACCGGGAGGAAGAGCCCTATGTGGCTCCGGAAAAGGACGGCATTCTGGAGATCGACGAAACCCAGTTCTGTTCCTGGTTTGTGGACTGCATCGAGAATACGGACCGCTATCTGGGGAAGAAAGTCCACCTGTTTGGCTTTGTAGCCCAGGGCAGGGACCTTCCGCAGCATCAGTTTTACTTTGGCCGCATGGCCAGCATTTGCTGCGCCGCAGACGCCCGTTTTATCGGCTTTACTTCGGAATATGCAGGAGAAGAGCTTCCTGCAGGAACCTGGTGTGATATCACCGCCACGGTGGAGAATCGTAAGGTCAATGAAAAGCAGGCGCTGATCTTCTTAAGGATTGAGAGACTGGAGAAGGCTCAGGCGCCCGCCGATGTTTATCTGTATCTGAGTTAATACTTCCATATACGTACTTCATAGGGGCCCAGATCCTTCATGGGCTCCTTTTTATATGCCGGGGTACGGAAGATGAGCGTACAGCTCCCTCCGGGAAATGCGGCCCTTTTTCCCGCTGCCCCCAGGTTGCATTCTACCACGAAGGAATCTTTATCATCCCACCGCTTATACACAAAGCGGTCCTTTTTATGGTTCAGTACCCGGAACTGCCCGTATATCAGCGCTTCATGGGAAGCTCGCAGAGCAATGAGTTCCTTGTAGATGGCAGTGATCTCCGGATGGATCTTCTGGGGCAGGGGCGTATTTTGGTTCCAGGGCAGCAGCACCCGGGCATGATCTCTGGTGCCGGCTAAGATGGTATGGAAGGCTTCTTCTTCCGACTGTCCCTTTTCCAGTAATTCTTTGTAGAGATTGACGGATTCCACATCGCTTATCTGCTCCATGGAAGTAAAGGGATAATTGACCAGCCCCATTTCATCCCCCTGAAATACAAAGGGCGTACCTCTTAAGGTAAACTGCAGGGCGGCCAATAACACTGCTACCGGGCCATAGAAGGACGGATCGGTGGTTACCTTGCTGATCATACGGGGATTGTCATGATTGTTGTAAAACAGGCTCATACGGCACTGATTTCCGTAGTGCAGCATCCAGTCCGTAATGTAATCCCGGTAATAGTTTAAGTCGTAAGTATAGTCATCGAAACGGGTGTGTCCCGGTGTTTCCAGCTGGTCGAAGGAAAAGACCATATCCAGTTCGCCCCGCTCCTCTCCGGTGATCAGCTGACACATATGCATGCCAAGACCGGGGGTCTCCCCTACGGAAAAGGCATTATGGGGAGCGAAGGCATTGGCTTTCAGCTCTTTTAAATACGCATGGAGATGGGGACCGTAATAGTAGTGCTCGATCCCGGTGAAAGTCATAAGGCCGCCAATGGTTTCGTTTCCCTGAGGAAGAGAGCCGTCTGCATTACGTTCCTTGGAGATATAGTTGATCACATCCATGCGGAACCCGTCCACACCTTTATCCAGCCAGAAATTCACCATATCCGTCACTTCCCTGCGGAGGGCAGGGTTATCCCAGTTTAAATCCATCTGTTTTTTGGAGAAGAGATGCAGAGCCCAGCATTTCGCCTTGTCATAATAATTCCAGGCACCGCCGGAGAAGAAGGATACCCAGTTATTGGGCGGATTTGAGGAATCTTCGGAGGGTACCAGGAAATAGTAGCCACCTTCCTTCCCCTCAGGGTTTTCCAGTGCTTTCCGAAACCAGGCGTGTTCATCGGAGGTATGGTTGACCACCAGATCCATGATGAGACGCATGCCCCGTTTGTGGGTTTCTTCCAGCAGCAGATCGAAGTCTTCCATGGTACCGAACTCCTTCATGATCTTCTCATAATCCCGGATGTCGTAGCCGTTATCATCGTTGGGAGAATCGTAAACAGGCGAAAGCCACAAAGCGCCGATCCCCAGATCCTGCAGATAATCCAGCTTGTCCAGGATGCCCTTAAGATCGCCGATGCCATCTCCGTTACTGTCATAAAAACTGCGGGGATAGATCTGATAGAATACCGCTTCCTTCCACCAGGCTTTGGTAATGGGACCATCTGAGGGGACGGGAGAAGCCTTTTCCTGATTC
>JAIKYN010000141.1 GCA_024683155.1 Lachnospiraceae bacterium
CTTCTGGAGTCGGTAAGCATACCAACAAAATTGCTCAGCATACCTAAGTTCGCCAGAGAGATCATCTGATTGGTCATGCCAACCTTGTGATCGTTGAACCACCATGCGGAACCCTGCTGGATCTTGCCCACTGCATCGGAGTTCTGGAAGCATCCCATAATGGTGCCGATAGCTTCATTATCGTTGGGATTTAAGGAATATAATATGGTCTTGGGCAGTTCATCGGTTGCATTCAATGCATTGAGGAAATCTGCGGTCTCGGAAGAGGGTGCATAATTGTTGATGCAATCGTATCCGGTATCCGGTCCTAAACGGTTGTACATAAGGGTATTGTTATCACGCTTGCAGCCGTAGTGAAGCTGCATTACCCAGCCGCGCTTGTGATATTCCTTACCAACAAACAGCATATAAGCGGTCTTGAAGGTTACTTCTTCCTGGCGGGTAGGCTTCTTGCCGGCCAGACGATCGGCAAAGATCTTCTCGATGGTTGCGTCATCTGCAGGAGAGTACATTACATATTCGATTCCGTGATCGGATACGCAGCAACCCATGGAAGCAAAGAAATCCATACGCTTGGATAAAGCATTCTTAAGATCGGCAAAGGTCTTAATGGTAACGCCGCTGACTTCGGAAAGCTTTGCGATATAATCCGTATATTCGGGCTTCTCCAGGTTCATGGCCTTATCAGGTCTCCATGCAGGAAGAACCTGTACATCAAAGGTAGGGTCATCCTTGATCTTCTGATGCCATTCCAGGCTGTCCACAGGATCATCGGTGGTACAGATCAAAGTAACACCGGACTGGCGGATGATATTCCGGCAGCTCATCTCGGGAGACTGCAGCTTTGCGTTGCAAAGGTTCCATACTTCTTCTGCGGTATCGCCGTTTAAGTGTCCGGTATAGCCGAAGTAACGCTGCAGCTCTAAGTGACTCCAGTGATACAGGGGATTGCCGATAAGCTTTGCCAGGGTTTCGGCCCATTTCTGGAATTTCTCACGATCGGAAGCATCTCCGGTGATATATTTCTCCTCTACACCGTTGGAACGCATCTGGCGCCATTTATAATGATCGCCGCCCAGCCATACCTGGGTAATGTTCTCAAAATGACGATCCTCTGCGATCTCCTGAGGGGAGATGTGGCAGTGATAATCCAGAATGGGAGCATTCTCTGCATACTCGTGGAAGAGCTTGCGTGCACTTTCTGTGGAAAGTAAAAATTCTTTGTCCATGAACTGTTTCATGTTCTACCTCCTTAAGGTTTGTTCATACATTCTTTACTTCAATGCTTTGGTTGTACCTCTGACCACCAGGTTGGAGGAGATCAGAAGCTTTCCGGGTACGTCTTCTCCGGCCATGACTTTCATCAGAAGGTCAACCGCACTGGCACAGGCATAGGAGAGACGGTTATCAATGGTGGTAAGTTCGGGTTCGCAGCAAAGAGACATCTTGGAATTGTTGAATCCCACAATGGATAAGTCCTTCGGAACAAGACGTCCGGCCTGCTTTGCATATTTAAGCGCGGCGATGGCCAGTTCGTCTTCCGAACAGATCACTGCATCAAAGACAAGACCTGCGGCTGCTTTCTTAAGAAGAAGTTCCGTGTTTTCTTCTATGGTTCCGGGAGTGGAGAGTACCCGCTTTTCTCCGTCCTTCATGCCGTTTTCTTTCAACGCCCGGATAAAGCCTTTCTTTTTCTGAAGACCACTGTAGGAATCGGACCGGGAAAGAAACAGGGGAGATGTGGCTCCTTGTTCCAGTAAAGATGCGGTGACCGAATAAACCGATTCCTGGTCATCGGAAAGGACGCAGTAGACACCCGGCAGATCCACAAAGCCGTTGAGGATAATGACGGGGATTTCACCGGCAGCATCCCGGATATAGGAATTGCTGTCGGGATCCGAACCGGTATCGATGAAATTGGAACCTGCCAGGATCACCGCATCCACATGCTTGCTCATCAGAAGGTTCAGATACTTCTCCTTGTTGGCCTGTTCGTAGCCGGTACAGCACAGGATCACATCATAATCGTGACTGCGCAGTTCCCGCTCGAAGTGATAAATGGCACTGGCAAGATAGGCATCGGAACAATCCGCACAAAGGATACCGATGGTCTTCATGGTGTTCAGTCCCAAACCTCTTGCAAAAGCATTGGGAGTGTAACCGGTTTCCTCGATGATCGCCAAAATCTTCTGTCTGGTCTTTTCACTTACCTTGGCATTTCCATTAATGACACGGGAGACCGTGGCAATGGAAACGCCGGCTTTCTCTGAAATATCGTATATATTCATGTGTTGCCCCTCGTAACATTTACAGTGAATTCATTCTTATAGCAAAACGAATGATGTAAATGCTTACAACATACAAGTGAATTATAGTACAGAGAAATGGAAAAAGCAATGAAAATCGTGGCATTGGATGAAAAGAGAATAGAAGTAAAAAGTATAGTAAAATCAATCGTTTTTCAATATAAAGAAAACGGTTGACGTTTTGAAACCCCGGATGTAATATGAATGTAAGCGTTTACATTACATGAAACGGATGGGCTTTAAACGGCCCTCCTGTCAAGGAAGAAAGCGAAAGAGGAAAGCATTATGCAGGCATTTATTAAGATACATCCGGATGATAATGTGGCAGTTGCATTACAGGACCTTGCATCCGGCAGTACCCAGAATGTTGCGGGATGTCCTGTTACCTTACAGGAAGATATCCCCAGAGGACATAAATTCACACTGAAGGAGCTCCATACCGGCGATGCCGTGATCAAATACGGTAATCCCATCGGGCACGTAACCTGTGAGGTAGGGGCAGGCTTCTGGATCCATACCCATAATGTAAAGACCGGTCTTGGGGACGTACTTACTTATGAATACCATCCCGTACATGCTTCCGTGGAGCCTACGGAAGATGTGACTTTTATGGGATTTCGCAGAAAAGACGGCAAAGTGGGAGTTCGTAACAGCATCTGGATCATTCCCACCGTTGGCTGTGTGAACAATGTGGTTCAGGCCATTGAACGCAGAAGCCAGCACCTGGTAGAGGGAAGCCTGGACGGAGTACTGGCATTTCCCCATCCCTACGGATGTTCCCAAATGGGCGATGATCAGGAGGCAACCCGGACCATTCTGGCCGATCTGATCAATCATCCCAATGCCGGTGGTGTTCTGGTCATGGGCCTTGGCTGTGAGAACAGCAATATTGAAGTTCTGAAGGATTACATCGGAGAATACGATCCTCAGAGAGTCCGTTTTCTGGTTTCCCAGGAAGTGGAAGATGAGCTGGAAGAGGGCTGCAGGATCGTGGAAGAACTGGCAGAGTATGTAAAAGGTTTCCAAAGAGAGCCTATCAGCTGTAGGGAACTGATCATCGGTATGAAATGCGGCGGCAGCGACGGATTATCCGGGATTACCGCGAATCCCACCGTTGGCGCATTCTCCGATATGCTGATCTCTAAAGGCGGTACCACCATCCTTACAGAGGTCCCTGAAATGTTTGGCGCGGAGACGCTGCTCATGAACCGTTGTGCCAACGAACAGTTATTTGATCAGACCGTATGCCTGATCAATGATTTTAAGAACTATTTTAAGAGTCATAACCAGACCATTTATGAGAATCCATCCCCGGGAAATAAGAAGGGCGGTATCTCGACTCTGGAAGATAAATCCTTGGGATGTACCCAGAAGTCCGGTTCCGCACCGGTAGAAGGCGTTCTGGGATACGGTGAGATCGTACATACCAAGGGCCTTAACCTTTTAAGCGCTCCCGGTAACGATCTGGTGGCTGCAACGGCCCTGGCTGCCAGCGGCGCCCACATTGTGCTGTTTACCACAGG
>JAIKYN010000169.1 GCA_024683155.1 Lachnospiraceae bacterium
TATATAAATATCCGAAGCAGCGATACTGCTTATAACAGGCCGATGATGATCAGCAGTTCTCCGATGGAATAGGTCAGCATAACCCAGAAATGGGTTTTTAACCGACCATCCTTCTTAAACCGCACAAAGAACAACGTGGAATCGGAAATAAAAAACAAAACCGCACCGATACAGGTAATGATGGTTGCAGTACAGGGCTTGCTGATCATACGGAAAATAGCAAAGCAGTTCATGCTTCCGTTGATCAGAAGATAGAAAAACATGGGATAAAACAACATCTTCGGCAGATGCGGTTTTAATTTTGAAAAAATAAACGCCACCAGTCCCACGAAAATAAGTGCCAGAGGCACAATGATCAGAGGATGCAGCAGGGCAAAATCAATGTCCGTACAGTATCCCAGGATAAAGAAGATGTGGCTGACCATAAAGGCAATGCCGCCGGCGGTGAACCACTTCACCCCTTTGGGCATCAGCAGTACATCCCCCAGCCAGCTGAAAAACAGGGCCAGCAAAATGGCAGGCAGTACACCCCGTGCCGTCACATAATAAAATCCGAAAAGGGAAGCCAGAAGGATGGGTTTGGTGTAATTGCGCAGTCTGGTATTCTGCTTGAGAGACGCGTACAGATGGATCGCGGTGGAAACGAGGAACACAACCAAAAAGAATGCTGTCATACTTGAAATCCCCCTTTTATTTATTATAACGCGTTTTGGAGTGGAAAACACTTTATACAGAAGGTTTTGTATGTAAAAATTATCCCCCGGAAAGATATGGTAAAATGAATGTGCACAGACAAACAAACGCATGTAAAAAGACGATGATGCTTCGGAGGTATGGTCATGTGGTTTTGGTTAGCATTAGGTTCTGCGGTATTTGCCGCATTAACATCCATTCTTGCAAAGATCGGTATTGAAGGCGTCGGCTCCAATCTGGCTACGGCCATCCGTACCATGGTCGTTGTGGCCATGTCCTGGGGCATGGTCTTCCTTACCAATCAGCAGGGCGGTCTGAAGGACATCAGCCAGAAAAGCTGGCTGTTTCTCATCCTCTCCGGTCTTTGTACCGGTGCCTCCTGGCTTTGTTATTATAAGGCACTGCAAATGGGCGAAGCTTCCAAGGTAGTTCCCATCGACAAGTTATCCGTTGTGATCACGCTGGTTCTTGCCTTTATTTTCCTGCATGAATCCTTTGATGCGAAGTCCATCATCGGCTGCGTGCTCATCGGTGCCGGCACCCTTCTCATGGTGCTTTGATCGCCTTTCTTCAGATACCGTGCTCTCGCTGTATCTGCTACCAATTCCTGCTAAAAAACCCGTACCTTATATCGGTACGGGTTTTCCTGTTATATACCTTACGATCCGGCCTTTTATCCCACATCCGGTTGCCCGGGGATCATCGATTCCTCTCATCTTACTTACTGTAATCTCTGGCTCCGAAGATGCCGGTGCCCACGCGGACGATTGTTGCGCCTTCTTCAATGGCCACCCGGTAATCTCCGGTCATTCCCATGGACAACGTATCGAATGCATCCGCTGCAGGGATTCCCTCCTTCTTAAGAAGGTCTGCCGTCTCGTCAAAAAGCTGCTTCAGGTTCTTAAAATGCACCCGGTTGCTTTCCGCATCCTCCGTATAGGGTGCGGATGTCATAAATCCGCGTACCTTCACATGGGGCAATTCCCGGGCAATGGCAAGAGCCTCCCGTTTCCCCTCTTCTGCTGTGAAGCCCCACTTGGACTCTTCGCCTGCGATGTTCACTTCCAGCAGGATATTGGCGATCACGCCCTTCTTTTCGGCGTCATGCTCGATCTGATCGGCCAGGCGCCTGGAATCCACGGAATGGATCATATCCACCTGATCAACGATGTATTTCACTTTATTTCTCTGAAGATGTCCGATCATATGCCAGGAAACGTCCGCCAGCTTTGCATATCCCGGATCTTCTTTCGTACATTGGATCTTCTCGTTTAATTCCTGTACGTAATTCTCTCCAAAAGAACGCTCTCCCGCTTCATAGGCTTCCAGCAGCAATTCCATGGGTTTGGTCTTACTTACGGCTAAAAGCGTTACCTCTTCTTCCTTACGGCCCGCTTTGGCACACGCCTTGCGGATCACTTCATGTACCTGTTTCAGATTCTCCTGAATGGTATCCATCCTTGTATCACTCTCCCATCATGATTCCTTGGGCAGATAACTAACGATAATGCCCAAAAGTTCCTGTGGATTCACAGGCTTTGCCACGTGGGCATTCATACCCGCTTCCAGGGAACGCTGGATATCTTCCGGGAAATTGTTGGCAGACAGTGCAATGATCGGGACTGCCTGGTTAAAGGATCGGATATTGTAGGTTGCTTCCAATCCGTCCATGACCGGCATTCGGATATCCATCAGTATAAAATCATAAGCCTCTTTCCGCTCCATTTCAACCCCGATGAAACCGTTGGCGGCTATGTCGCA
>JAIKYN010000209.1 GCA_024683155.1 Lachnospiraceae bacterium
TCGATCGCCGTCTTGTAGTACATCTTTACACTCTCATCTACGATCCGGCCGTTTGCCATATTCTCAAAATAACGCAGTGCTACCGCATAGGCTCTTTACGTTTATAGTTTTATTGAAATATCCATCCCCGATGGCTCCTAGATCGTCTCTCCGTCCACCAGCGAAAAGGGAACAATGATCCGGCTATCGGAAAATGCCGGTTAGATCCGACACAGCCTGTTTATACGGCCAGATGTACCCCGGGCGGCAGACGATACTCTGTTTTGATTTTTCCGTTTTTACGATACACGGATACCTGAATCCTTCCAAAAGGGGTCCCGATACTGCCATGCATTTCGTCTATATCCTCCGGAAGGAAGGGACAGATCCGGATCTCTTTAAAGCCCGGTGTTAACTGCCTTATTCCCAGCAGGTAGTACATGATCCACTCCTTCACATGCCCCATCATTGCATGATTACGGCTTCTCGACATGCCATGCCATAGTTCATCGTAATTCCAATACTCCGGCAGAGTAGTCAGTCCTCTGTCCGCAAAAAAGCGATAACTTGGTGCTGTAGGATTCATGATCATCTTATAAACCACATCGTTTCTACCGTTTTCTCCAAGTGCACAAAAGACCTGCTTTAATCCGACTTCTCCGGAAGATAGGTGATATCCGTTGTTCTTAATGACTTCCACCAGGTGCTCTACAGCTTCCTTCTTTTTCTCTTCCGAAACTAGTCCTGCATAAAGGGCACAGCCATAGGATGCCTGACTTCCGCTTCCATACCGGCCGGTAACCGGATCATAGCATTCCGGATGTGCATGAAATGCCAGCTTTGTCTGATACGCGTTGTACCGCCACTCATCAGCCTCTATGGGCGCATGAAGTGTTTCTGCTACTTGTGCCAAAATACACTCCATACGGTAAAGAGCAGCCGTAGCCACCAGAACAGTCGGCGTATGTTCTCCATACTCTCCCCATTCCCCCATCTGGGCATATTCATCCAGACACCCCCCGGTTACATGCCCATATAAATAGCTCATGTATTTCTTCATCACCGGATAGTTTTTTTCCAGTATCGATATTTCCCCATAGTAAAGATAGTATTCCCATGGTGTAAATATGCAGGCACCATTCCAATTGGGGTCTATATGAAGCCCTGTGATCCTTTGAAATTCCGGTATGATCGCAGGAACATACCCCTTCGGTTCATTCCCTGGGATCCCTGCCTCGTCAGGATCCACAATCGCATCTGTAATATCATGGATGATCTTACGCATCCAGGAACGAATGTCATATGTACCCGCCAAAGAGCGAAACATCAAATGACTGGTTTCGATCCACCCCAGTTTCTCAATCTGCGGACAATCGGTAAAAGCTCCAAACATATTGCTTTCCATAGATCGTTCCGTCATATCGTTGATGGCATTCAAAATGACACTGGAAGATGAAAAGCTTCCGTTTTTCTTGTTTGCAGCCCTCAAAATGCAGTACTCAAAATCTTCTCTCCCGGGAATTCCGGGAAACCCTTCGATCTCCACATACCGGAATCCCTGGTAGCAAAAGGAAGCATTCCAGCTTTCCTCTCCTGTTCCTTTTATCCGGTAGGAATTCATGATCACGCAATGATAGCGCTCATTCCAGCTTTGCGTACAGGAGCTCTGATCCACTCCGCTTCCGTCCTCTTTACAGATTTCAGCCGGATACATGCGGATCCATTTTCCCCTTTGCGCGACGGTTGTCCCTTTCAGGTACATGCAAACCACCCCCGCTCCGTTTCGCCCCATATCCACCAGATAATTCCCATTTGAAAGCGCTCTCACACTTGCTGCGAAAAACCGCTCCATGATCCGTATCGGTTCGAATTCCCGTCCGATCAGCCGGCCACCGGGCGGTTCCATGATCTGTCCGTTTTTCCACCCATCCCGGTTTGTTCCGGGCTTATTCCACGCCGGTATTTCCAGAGTAGCATCATAATCCTCTCCACCATACCAGTTCTGAAATATGGTCGGTCCGTCGATCCATTTCCATTCTTCATCGGATATAACCCGCTGACAGGTCTCATCCTCATATGTAATCTCCAATTGAAAGATCAGTTTCTTTTTTCCCTGAATTCCTCTGGCGTATACTACACCATCATTCTTCTGATAGCGATGAGCGGGAAGCTCGTTTCCTTCCGCTCCTGTCATAACCGGATTGATCAAAAAGCCACAGTATTGACCATTCCCCAGTTCAACCCCCACGGTATTCTCACCCTTTCGGATCAGATTTGTCACGTCATAGGTTACATAATAAACGGTCTTTCCTCCGCTGGATTCTCCCGGATCAAAAAACGTATCCTCCACGGTATCTCCGTTTACAGATAAGCGAAACATTCCCAAACCGGATATATAGATACGCGCCTTGCGGATCGCTTTGTTTTTTCCTGTAAAATCTCGCACAAACAGAGGTGAAACGGAGTGATCTCCGCAGTAAGCATCCCCTTGCCCGATCCATTTAGCGCTCCAGTCCTCTTCCTTCAATAACCCCGTTTCAAAAAAGGAAACTTCACTCCATGGGGATTCATCCCCCTTTTCGTCCCACACTTTCACTTTCCAGTAAACAAGCTGACGACTTTGTAGTGTTTTTCCCTGATAGCGGATTCCAAAACACTCCTTTTGACTTATCTTTCCACTGTCCCACAGATCTGCAGCACCTTCCTGTAGCCGTTCCGGTGAAGTAGCCGCCAGGATGCGGACAGCTTCCTGATAAGCACCGGTTCTTTCGCAGGATAACTCATATCCAAATTCCGGCTTTGTGCTTTGAATTCCCAGTGGATGAACAAGCTTCTGAACTGTCATATTCTGTATGCCAATATGCACCATAGTGAGTCTATCCTTTCACAGAACCTAATGTCATTCCTTTTACAAAATATTTCTGCGCAAAAGGATAAATGATGATGATCGGAATAATACCGACAAAAATCTGTGCGCAGCGTACCGTCCGGTCCGAAATCATAGACAGAGATTGCCAATCATCCAAACTCAGCAAGGACATATCTCTTTGCACCACAACGGTCTGCAGGTAGGAAGCCAACGGATAGCTTTCGGGAAAATTCGAAAAGATCAAGCCATCAAACCAGCTGTTCCAATGTGTAATAAAGCTGAACAATGACAAAGTAGCTATCGAGGGCTTTGCACAAGGCACATAGATTCGAAAACAAGTCTGCCACTGATTGGCTCCGTCAATCAATGCGGCTTCTTCCAGTTCATGGGGTATCCCTCGAAAGAAGTTCAACATCAGGATCACGTTGTATACCGGTACCGCGATGGGAAGTACAAGTGCCCAGATGCTATCCATCAATCCCAGATTCTGTATCAGTAAATATCCCGGGATCAGCCCGCCGGAAAACAGCATGGTAAAAAAGAAAAACCAGATATATACCGTCCGGAACCGAAAGACCTGATTGCTCTTGGAGAGCGGATAGGCCAGCAGAATCGTGAGCAACATATTGAGCGGCAACCCCAGCGTCACTCTCTCAAAGGCCTTCAAAAGAGCCTGCCAGAACTCTTTTTTCGCCATAACATATTTATACGCATACAGATTAAAATCCACCGGCCAAAACAGTACACTTCCTGCTGCCACCGCAGAGCTGGAGGAAAATGACATAGCCAGGATATTTATGATCGGGAACAAACATAAAAGCGCAAGTATCACCAGTATGATCCCGTTGATAAGATGAAACAGTCTCCTGCTTTTTGATTCTTTTTTCATTCTCTCCGCCTCCTAAAAGATCCGGTAATCCGCAAACTTGTACGCCAGAAAGTAGGATACGGAAATAAACAATGTGGATACCACGGATTTAAACAATCCCACTGCTGTTGCGGGACCATACTGTGCATCGATGAGACCCAGACGATACACAAACGTATCGATAATGTCGCCACTTTCATATACGGCAGTGCTGTACATATTGAAAACCTGATCAAATCCCGCATTCAGTACATTTCCCAAGCTCAAAACCATCATAAGTACGATGATCATCCGCATACCGGGTAAGGTAATGTGCCAGGTTTGCTGTAACCGGTTTGCACCGTCTATCTGTGCTGCTTCATATAGTTCCGGATCGATTCCCAGGATAGCTGCCAGATAGACAATGGCTCCATATCCAAAATTCTTCCAGATATCCGTTGCGATCAGCGTTGCCGGAAAATACTGGTTATTCCCCAAAAAGAATACAGGTTTTCCTCCAAGGGCCGTAATAAGCTGATTTACCACACCTCCGCTGGGCGAGAGCATATCCATAAAAATACCACCCAGGATAACCCAGGACATAAAATAGGGAAGGTATACGATGGTCTGAACGGTTTTCTTAAAATGAGCGTTTCTGACCTCATTTAACAACAATGCAAAAACAATAGGGATCAGTAGACCCAAAACGATCTTCCAAAATGCGATCACAACGGTATTGACCATTGCTCTGGAAAAACCGGGCAGACTGAACACGTAGCGAAAATTGTCCAATCCCACAAAATCCTGATCCCCAAACATCCCTTTGCTGGGAATAAACTTCTGAAATGCAATAATAAGGCCTCCCATAGGGATATAACTGAAAATAAAGACAAGGATCAGCCCCGGTAGAACCATTAGATGAAACGGCAGTTCTTTTTTGAATTTTGCCATAAACGCCTCCTAAAAAACGCCGAAGAGCTACAAATGCTGCCCTTCGGCGTTTCTGATTTCTTATTTCAGATTACTGTTCCTGATACCACTGGTTCACTTCGTTTGTCATATCCTGCCCGCCGGCTTCATACCATGCTGCCACCGTCTTATCAAACTCCTCCAAAGAGATCTGACAGGAAATGATTTTGAAAAAGGTCTCATTGAGCATGCTGTCCAGTGTTGACTTCCTGGTGGTCATCGTTTCCGTAGAAGCACCATAGAACGCATCGGAAACCAACTCCACATCTGTATCCTGCTGATAACGAAGCAACAACTGCTGAGAACCGTCCTTACCAAATACGCGATTCCATCCCCAGAGAGTAGTATCTCCATCCAATGCGGCCTTGCTGTATTCATACATACTCAGCTGCTCTCCGTAAAGATCCCCGGGATCACCTGTCTCCAGCGGAGTTGCGATCGCCAAGGCTGTCTGCTGATTTTTATTGGCACTGTTTAAGGTAACAGGGCTTAATCTCCATACACCTTCCAGTCCGCCGCCGGGATTTGCATAATAGCTGTATTCATTTTTCTCCGGATCAAAGACTTTTTCACAATACAGATTCAATAATTGAATAAGGGCCTCCGGATGCTGACAATTTTTGCTCACCGCATACCAGGTGCTGGTCATCATATTGATACCCGGACGGATCGTTTCACCCTCTTTGCCGGTAACGATCCGATAAGGTTTCCAATCCGCTGCGGGATCCTGATCGATGTTGTCCTGCAAAGGCCAAAGAGGTGTTGCATGCCATCCGTACATCACACCACATTTTCCGCTGACCAGTGCTTCTGCGGATTTCGTTCCGTCATTTACATAAAACTCCTGATCCAGCAGTCCTTCTTCATAAAGCCCCGCAAGACCGCTCAGTGCCTCTTTCATTTCCTGTGTTGTGCTGCCATAAACAAGCTGTCCGTCAGAACCTTCTACCCAATAGCCTGGATATGCACCATAGCCGTTACACCAGCCTTTGATCCCCATGGTTACACCATGAAGATCGTTGCATAAAGCCATTCCAACTGCACCGTCTCCTACCTTCGCCATAAAGGCTCGGATGATCTCCTTCAGATCCTCTGTTGTCTCAGGTGCTTCCAGGTTCAATTCGTCCATCCAGTCCTGACGCAGCCAGAGCATTTGCGCTGTCTCAAGATCACAATCCACATAAGGGATTCCATACTGAACATCTGCAAAGGTACATGCCTGAATACACTGTTCTCCCGCCGCGTCGATCATGGACTTGAGCAGATCACTGGCATATTGATCGTAATAAGGCTTCAGATCCACAACCTGTCCGGCTTCCACAAGATTTTTTAATGTGATCTTATCCACACAAACGATATCCGGAATGGATTGAGCGGCAACAGCTGCATTAAATTTCTGTGTCTGCTGTTCTGCGCTGGAAGCGATCCACAAATACTGTACGTCGATTCCCAGCTGCTCTTCGATGATCCTGGTCCAGCGATTATCTTCATAGCTCTCGCCATCCAGTTTTGCAAAAATATCCGATTCCTCCGTAGAACTCTGTGTCCGGCAAAAAGTAATGGGAATCAGCCCCTCTTCACCTTCCGCTGTCTGCTGATCGTTCTCTGCCGTTTGATCTGCTGTTACTGCCTCTGCATTCCCATTTCCACATCCGGTCAGCAGCGATAGGCATGTGGACACAGTCAATAATAAAGCCAAGAATTTTCTTTTCATTTAACCCTCCAATCAGAACATTCTATAATCCCCATAACATTTCCCGTGTCACTATCATGCGCGCCCTGATAATATCGGTCTTTGTTATGCCTTCAGTTTACATTTTTCTGTACCGGAAACACTGGGATAAATATTGGCTTTTTATGACCTTTCAATCAAAAAGAGATAAGCATTCCCGCTTATCTCTTACAGATTTCTGCCCCCGTAGGTCCTATACTGGTAAGGCGTCATAGCATATTTCTTTTTAAATTGACGATAAAACGAACTAAGATCATTCCACCCAATCTCTTCCATGATCCTCTCAACACTGAGATCCGTTTTGGTCAGATACTCCGTCGCCTGCTTCATCCGCATCTCGGAAAGCAGGTATGTGTACGAATAGCCTATCTGTACCTTTAGGAAATGATTTATCTGAGATTCACTCATCTCCCATTTCGCTGCAAGTTCTTTTAACGTTACCGTCTTAAGATGTTGCTTCATATCTTTCAGGATCAGCGCCGGCAGATAGGGGTGTTCCTCCTGTCCGGTCAGCCGTATAACGTCTGTTTTGTGTCTTCGCAGTCCCTCTCCCAAAAAGATCATGACATAACTTTTCAGCAAAATATTACTGGGGCGCTTATGTTCCCGGATCTCTCTAAACATCTGCAACACCAGTTTTTCCAGTTTTTCATCTCTGCTACCGGTAAAAAGCAGCACTTCTTCGCTGTACCTGGCATAAGACATCTTCCAGAAATAATCCGACAGAATATTCTGTTCCTCCAGCAGAGCTGCAAATGCATCCGTAAAGGTTGTTCCACGCAACAAAATGTTCATCACGCAGTCCCCGTCATTCCCGGAAAAAACAGCCTGCTCCACTCCGGGCGATACAATACAAAACTGTCCTTCTGTAAGAAGATAGGAAGTATTGTTAAAATACAAAGTTGCCGATCCACGCATCACATAAGTGATCTTGATAAATTCCAGCTGATGAAAAAAAGCGGGGCAATACCGTAGATTTTTAAAGCAATTTACCTCTATCTCATTCCCTGTAAAGAAGGCTTTCTCCGTCAGATAGTCCCCAACCGGCGTTGGTGGCTCCGGCGGAATACCTGTATCAGCAGGAAAACGCTCCCGGAATTCTTCCCAGCTACGGATCGGCGTTCCGTAAGCAAGGGGATCCGTCTGATACCATTGTTTATAAAAATACTCTTCCTGCGTAAAGGAGATCAGTTTTTGCAGGATCTTAGCCAAGTCCATCATTTTATACCCTGAAGGCAACCTGTTGCTTGCGATAGGCTCCGGGTGCCATTCCATATTTAGCAGCAAAATTCCGGTAAAACCGACTTTTATCGGTATACCCAACGGTTTCCATAACCTTATCAACACTAAAATCCGTATTGAGAAGCATTTTCTCTGCTCTGTTCATACGAGTATCTCGTAACAGATCACGAAAGGTATGTCCGGTTTGCCTTCGAATATATCGACTCACATAACCTTCGCTTAATTTCAATTTATCTGCCAGTTCCGGCAATGTAGCTGTCTGCAGATGATCGCGGATATAGCACAAAATGCTGGGCAAATATACCTCCCGATGAACTTTCCCCCATACTTGCAGATTCTTTTTCGATGTCCGGAAGATTTCGCCAAAGAATAACATCAGCTGGCTTTTCATGATCAGATTACTTTTCTCTTCCTCTAAAGCATTTTCCTCCAATAATTGCGAAACAAGATCCTTTAGACGTTCCCTTTCTTTGCCGCAATACAGCAATGCCATATTCTCATTTTGGTTATAAAGCATCTCCCAGAGAAAATCGGAAACCGCTCCCTGCTCCATCAGGAGGCCAAAAAATGACTCTGCAAAGGTGCTGTAACGAATGATGAGGTTTATCACCCGATCCTGTTCGGAATAACTGGCTAATGCCTGCTTTACATTTGGCCCAACAATGCAGAATGCGCCCCGCTTTAACCGGGTCACCTGATCATCCATATAGAACAGACAACTGCCTGAATAAACATATACGATCTTTATAAAACGCAATCGATGCCAGAAGGGCGGGCAAAACCTGGCGTTTTCCAGGAGACAGACCTCTTCCTGCAAAGAACGGAAAAAAAACTCTTCTCCCAACCATTCTTCAATATAGGTAGGGGATCTTTTCGGTACCTCTTCCTGTCCGTTTTTTACCAGGCCATAACGGATCCGAAAATCTTCCCAATGATCTATGGGCTTTGTATAAACACCGGGGTTCTGCTCATATAGCACTTTATATATCTTTTCTGCTTCCGTCAGTTCCATATCTCAACACTCCCGCAGACCTCTGCTTTTCATCTATTATATGCATCCGTCAGCCGTTATGCCACTTCCTTCTTTAAACTTCGTAAATGAGCCAAAAAAGAAGCCCGAACGGTATATACCATTCAGGCTTCCTGTTTTCCTGCTCTTTAGTTCTGGCCCTTCTCCAGTGCCAGTGTCTTGGTGGTGATATCGCAAACCTCAGCAGGTCCGAAGTACTGGATCGCACCGGGATACGTAAAGCTGGTCTTTACAGCCCACTCGTCTCTGTGTGCCTCGAAGAACTTGAAGGGAGCGCCGTCCAGCTCAACCAGAGCCTTACGGATAACGGGCTTATCTTCACCGTTTCTTCTCTCCATGTTCATCATCTTGGTAATAGGCATACCACCTGCAACCCACTCCTCAGCGGGCTTGGAGATATTGGAAACCTTGGAAAGGTATCCGGTATAACCATACTGGATCAGCATAAATGCGTTGTAACCCAGAGAATAGCAATAATCTGCATCGAAGTTGGAAGGGAATGCGCATCTTCCTTCGTAACCGAAGAAGTGATGCTGTGCACCGAACTTACCCTTGTAAGTTCCGGCTGCTTTTCTCTTAGCCAGCTCGTTCTTTACCATCTCGGAGAACAGCTTCTCGGATTCGATGAGGGAAACCTGTACGTTACCGTGAGGATCTCTCTCAAGGAACAGCTGCTGCTGTACGAACTGAGGAAGGATATCAAATACTGCAAAGGATTCTGCGGAAAGACCCTTCTTGATGAAATCGTACTTTGCATCCCAGTTGGGAAGTGCATTGAACTCTTCGGTCTTGTTGCCTGCCAGAAGCTCATTGATCTCGGCGATCAGCTTGGAGAATTCGGGAACGAACTCTACGATACCTTCGGGAATGATGGCTACGCCGAAGTTCTCGCCGTTGTTGCCTCTCTTCTCTACGGAATCAGCGATATACTTGGTGATCGCTGCCAGAGACATCTTCTTAGCGGCTACTTCTTCACCGATGAGGCAGATGTTAGGCTGTGTTTCAAGGGCGCACTCCAGTGCTACATGGGAAGCGCTACGGCCCATAACCTTGATGAAGTGCCAGTACTTCTTAGCGGAGTTGGCATCTCTCTCAATGTTACCGATCAGCTCGGAATAAGTCTTGGTAGCAGTATCGAAACCAAAGGAAGCCTCGATATCTTCATTCTTTAAATCACCGTCAATGGTCTTCGGGCAACCGATGACCTGAACGCCGGTATTATGTGCAGCCATGTACTCAGCAAGAACGGCTGCATTGGTATTGGAATCATCACCACCGATGATAACGATCGCGGTCAGGCCGTGCTTCTTGGCAACTTCTGTAACGATCTTGAACTGCTCTTCCGTCTCCAGCTTGGTACGACCGGAACCGATGATATCGAAACCACCTGTATTTCTGTAAGCATTGATGAATGCATCATCAAACTCTACATAATCGTCTTCGATCAGTCCGGAAGGACCGCCCTTGAAGCCCAACAGAACGTTGTTCTTATCGGTTGCCTTGATGGCATCGTACAGACCACAGATAACGTTATGTCCGCCAGGTGCCTGACCACCGGAAAGGATCACACCTACGACCTGCTTCTTGGCAGCGGAGGTATTGGTTCCTTTTACAAAAGTGATCTCGTTCTTTCCATAGGTGTTAGGGAAAAGTGCCTTGATCTTATCCTGATCGGCTACGCTCTCGGTAGCAGCACCTACATTAACACTGATCTCAGAGATACCGCCTCTAAGCATGCCGGGCAGCTTGGGGTTGTACTCATATCTTGCTTTCTGAAGTGGTGAAAGATTCATGTGTTTTCTCCTTTTGTGCTTATTGTCCGATTTCCGGACCATACTTTTTCAATTTTTCCATGAAGTATTTTAGCACGTTTATACGATCTGTGCCATAAAAACTCCCTGCCACGGGAAAGTCATGGCAAGGAGT
>JAIKYN010000224.1 GCA_024683155.1 Lachnospiraceae bacterium
AGGGGTAGGTGCCAGGGACAGATCCACAATACCAAAAGGCACACCCAGACGCCTGGAAGCTTCCTTCGCAACCAGCTGTCCTACACGGGTTACCTTAAATGCCGTTTTCTTAATGGTTTCACACAGAACTTCAAAGCTCTCCCCACGAACCTGTTCCAGCGCCGTCTTCACAACACCGGGGCCGGATACCCCAACGTTGATGATCTCGTCAGCTTCCGTTACACCATGGAAAGCACCGGCCATAAAAGGATTATCATCCGGTGCATTGCAGAATACCACGAACTTCATGCAGGGAGCACTTTCTCTGTCTGCCGTGATCTCGGAAGTTTCCTTGATGATCTCGCCGATCAGTCGAACACCGTCCATATTGATACCGGTCTTGGTAGAACCCACATTTACGGAACTGCACACACGCTCTGTCTCGGAAAGTGCCTGGGGAATGGAACGGATCAGCAGCTCGTCTGCCTTTGTCATACCCTTGGAGATCAGCGCGGAATAACCGCCGATCAGATTAACTCCTACTTCCTTGGCCGCTTTATCCATGGTATGCGCCAGTGTCACATAATCTTCTTTTGTCTTGCAGGCAGCTGCACCGATCATGGCAATGGGCGTTACGGAAATTCGCTTGTTTACAATAGGGATCCCATACTCTTTACTGATCTCCTCTCCGGTTTTCACCAGATCTTTGGCCGCCGTGGTAATGCGTTCATATACGTTCTTATTCAGCTGATCCAGGTTGGAATCGATGCAGTTAAGCAGGGAGATACCCATGGTAATGGTACGAACATCCAGGTTCTCCTTCTCGATCATGGCGTTGGTCTCAGCAACTTCTCTCAAATTGATCATGTCATTATCCTATCTGCGATCCAACATTCAGAGAAATGTTGGTCTTTCTGTTTTTTCCCGTTTCTTTATAAGATACCTCATACAAGATCAGAAGAATTATAACCTCCGGAAGGTCTCTTCCTTCTGTATCAGATACGATGCATCATATCGAAGATCTCTTCCTTCTGGCATTTAATGGTCACACCGATGGCCGCCCCCAGTTCATCCAGATCCGCCTGAATGGCTTCGTTGGCCTTATCCGCATGGTTCATGTCTACTACCATCATCATGGTGAAGAAATCCTGTACAATGGTCTGCGAAATATCCAGAATGTTAATGGAATGATCTGCAAGATAGGTGCACACCTTAGCGATGATGCCTACCGTATCCTTGCCCACAACTGTAATAATGGTACGATTCATAATGTTCTCCTCTGCATAAATATATAGTCAGCCCAGATCAATGGCCTGCGTTACTTCGCTTCTCTTTGCCACCAGCATCTTAAAATCGCTGCTCATATAAGGGATCTCACTGTGATCCACACTCTGGCGCACCGTTTCGTAAGCGATCTCCGGCATGTTGTTTTCTTTGCTCAGATGACCCAGGATCACAGCCTTCATGTTATCGTGAAGAAGTCTGCACAGCAGCTCTCCCGAAGAATCATTGGATAAATGTCCCCGGTCTCCTAAAATACGCCGTTTTAACTGATAAGGATACGGTCCCGATTCCAGCATCCGCACATCATGATTGGCTTCCAGCATGAGCACGTCGGTATTTTTCAGGCAATCCACCGTGTATTCATCATATTTTCCCAGATCCGTAACGACAGCGATCTTCTGTTTTCCATACAGGAAACGATAGGCCACCGGATCGGCCGCATCGTGACTGATCCGCATGGGATCCACCGTAATGTCCCGAATGGTGAACTTCTCATCCGGCCTTATCAAGTGAAAAAGCTCCGGATCCACCTTCCCCATGGAGGAACAACAAAGAATGGCATCCCTGGTTCCTTCCGTACAATACACCGGCATGGCATGCTTGCGAAGCAGCACACCCAGACCGCCGATATGGTCACTATGTTCATGGGTGATCAGCACCCCGTCCAGATCCCGAAAGCACAGATCCAGTTCCTTCAGCCCCGCTTCCACGCGTTTCCCCGCGATGCCGTCATCCACCAGAAGATGAGTGGTGTCGGAGCCTACATAAATGCAGTTTCCACTACTGCCGCTTGCGATACTGCATAATCTCATTCTTTACTGTCTTCCTTCTGTTTCCAATAAATATTAATGACATCGCCCTCTTTTAACGGCTCCATATACTGGGCATCCACGCCGTTGAGCTGTGTCACAATGCCAAGTCCCTGAGGCTTGGACAGATCAAAATCAATCTTATCAAATACATCCACAAATACAAACTGTTCTTTGCCTTCCAGCAAAATGGGCGCACCGTTTACAATGACCTGGATCTTGCGATTGTAGACCACTTTCTTGTTAAGATCCTGCTCTGC
>JAIKYN010000226.1 GCA_024683155.1 Lachnospiraceae bacterium
CAGTTGCCTTTTCGCACAATTCAGTCATGACGGAAAATATGTGATCACCTACGACGGCAGTACGGATTCCCATATGAATCTGGTGGATCTGACAACCGGCAATATCCTGCGGACGCTGGAGCGTGATAACGGCCTGAGCACATACTCTCTGGTAGGTGACGGAACGGAGCAGTATGCGTTCATTCAAAGAGACTATCCCACCTCGGATAAGGATCTGGGCGAAGATTACTTGCCGGGAACCGTTACTTATTACAACATGACGGACGGATCGGTGACAGATACCATCAAACCTGCCTGGGTAGAAGAACATGCTTCTGTGGATCTGTTGGGCATTACCACAGACAGGGAACATTTCATCGTCCGTACTACGGAAAAGTATGACCGGGTGGTAAAGCGGATCAATCTTCGGACCAATGAAGAAGAAAACAAGTGGTACTTGCCGGATGGCTACAGCAATTCCTATGCCATGGCAGAGGACGGAACCTTTGCGGTGACCATTAATTCGGATGATCAGACCTTAAATAAATTTGCTGTAAGCGGCGACCCGGAGAAGGATCGCCAGGCGGTGACTTCCATTTCCATCAATGCTGCTTTCAGCACGGAACTGTTCATCAGCAGTGACGGAAAGTATGTGGGAGTAGGCTATCAGGACCACTCTGCGGAGATATACCTGGCGGAAGATCTGACCCTGGTGCGCAGTTTCGATTCGCTGGATTATACGCCGGATGCCATGGGATTATCCGACAACGGATACTATTTGCACGTGACCTTGGGCGCATATTTTATGGATGATGAGCTGAACCTGAAATGCTGGGTTGGTGGCTTTAAGGAGCTTTTGCCGGGTGGCAAGGAAGCATATGTAACGGGAACTTACGGAGATATTTTCAAGACACCACTGTATTCCCTGAAAGAACTCATTCAGCAGGCCCATGCGCTGCTGGATGCAAAAGCGGAGATGACAGGCAACGAGGAGTGACAAAACTACGGAAGATCGGCCCGCGACCAAAGAGGTGAGAGGCTTGTGCAAGGGTGTGTATTTGCAAGAATACTTGACTTCTGAGGGAGAAGGGAAATAATAAGTAGTGGTGTAAAACAGATGAAAAAGAAAATACTGAGTTTTTTGATCATTTTAATAGTACTGGGTGCTGCGGGAGGATATCTGTATTACGATCATTCGTCCCGGGTGTACACCAGAGCGGTAGTGGAAGCCGGAAATCAGGTAACGGCTGCGGATTTTGCAAAGGATGCAGCAAAGCCGGTGGAGATCCTTTCCTTCGATGATCAGGAGGGAGCTACGGTTACCACAGACGTTCCCGGGGATCACTATCTGACCCTTCGTTCCGGATTCTATCAGTATAAAGCGGTTCTTACCATTCAGGATACGGTGGCACCGGTAGCGGAAGTGCAGGACGTGTCCCTTCAGGCACAGGAAGAGATCCTGGCCAAGGATTTTATTATGTCGGTGCAGGATGCAACGGCTACCACGGTATCCTTTACAACCGAACCGGATCCTGCCTATTACGGCAATCAGACCGTTCATCTTGCGATTGAAGATCTGGGCGGCAACGTATCGGAATACGAGGCTACGCTTACCATTAATCCCATCATTACCTGTCTTACATTGGAAGCGGGATCCGAGATCCCGGAAGCGACGGACTTTATGCTTGCCGGTCTTACGTCTCCTAACCTGCGGTATCAGTCGGGGGCAAATCAGATCGACCCTGCCCATGTAGGGGAGTATCCGGTGAGCCTGCGGGTGGATTCGGGCGTGTATGAAAGCGTGGTGCAGGTGGTAGATACGGTAGCACCGAAGCTGCAGGTACAGGATCTTACCGGTTATACCACCAGTGATTACACGGTAGAAAGCTTTGTGGTATCGGCAGAAGATGCTACGGACATCACGTTCCGTTTTCAGGAAGACATCGACCTTACCAAGGAAGGAACGCAGAACGCCACGGTGATCGCTACGGATGAAGGCGGCAATGAAACCACCGGAGAAGTGAGCGTTACCCTGGTACCGGATAAGGAAGCACCGGTGATCACCGGCGTAAAGGATCGTACGATCTATACCGGCGAAGGAATTGCTTACCGCAGTGGCGTTACTGTTACGGATAACTGCGATGGAGATATTGCTCTTTCCATTGATACCAGCGGCGTCTCCTTAAATGATCCCGGCACCTATACGGTGACCTATTCCGCAACGGACCGGGCAGGTAATACCACCTCACAGACGGCCAATATTACGGTAAAGGGCCGCAACTACGACATTGCTACCATCGATGCCCTGGCATACGGTGTTCTGTCCGGCATCATCAACGATTCCATGACGCCCATGGATAAATTAAATGCCATCTACAACTGGGTACGCCGGAACGTTCGTTATGTGAACCATTCCGATAAGAGCGATTTTAACCGCGGTGCTTTTGAAGGTCTCTACGACCGAAAGGGTGACTGTTTTGTATATGCTGCGACTTCTCATGCACTGCTCTCCAGGGCGGGCATCACCACCCGGATCATTGCGAAGATCCCGGCCAGAACGTCTCACTACTGGAATCTGGTGGACATCGGAGAGGGCTGGCACCACTTCGACACGACCCCTCGTGTGGGCGGTTTTACCTGCGTCTACATGACCGACACCGAGCTGATGAACTACTCCAATGCACATCACGGGTCCCACAACTATGACCCCACAGTGTACACGGACATAGTTCAGTAATTTACGGACCATCCTCCGGCAGGAAACATTTTGCGTGTGCCGTCGGCTGTTTCCATAAATCCTTTGGGGACGCTTCCGCTCCTATCGTTGACGCAGCGGTTCCTAATGCTCGAAAAAACCGAGCATAAGAACCGGCGAACGATAAGGCCCCTGCAGTGATTTATAAAACATCCTCCGGCAAAATAAAACGGTTTGGATGTGCCGTCGGCTGTTCCGTAAATGTGCTGAGGACGCGATCACGAACAAAGAGAGAAAAACATTGAATTTACTTGGAATCATCGGGGGCCTGGGCCCCATGGCAACTGCATATTTTATGGAGCAGATCATCGGGATGACGGATGTGCCCTGCGATCAGGAGCATATTCCCATGATCATCTACAACTGTCCGTATATTCCGGATCGTACCCGGCACATTCTGGGTCTGAGTAAGGACGATCCTTCGGTGCCCATGCTGGAAGCGGGGAAAAAACTGGTGGGAGACGGCGTGGATGAGATCGCCATTCCCTGTATTACGGCTTCTTACTATCATGCCACGCTGAATCAGCAGCTTCCCATACCGGTTCTCAACGGCATCCGGGAAACGGCGGAATATCTGGAAGAGCAGAAG
>JAIKYN010000196.1 GCA_024683155.1 Lachnospiraceae bacterium
AAAACAACGAAACAACATTTTGACAGATTCCTTTAACATTACGGAATTGTAAGAAGGCATCCGTGGCTTTAGATTATAAGCAAGGGGAAGCAATTACCCCGAACGGATGACAATGATTGATAATGGGTGGAGGTAAAGCAATGGCAATTTTAGTGACCGGCGGTGCCGGATTTATTGGAAGCCACACAGTGGTTGAATTACAGAATGCCGGAGAAGAGGTTGTAGTAGTTGATAACCTGGTGAACTCCAGCAAGGAATCCTTAAAGCGTGTAGAGAAGATCACCGGCAAGGCAGTTCCTTTCTATCAGACCGATATCCTGGACCGGGAAGGCCTGGATGCGATCTTCCAAAAAGAGAACATCACTTCCGTGATCCACTTCGCAGGACTGAAAGCCGTAGGTGAATCCGTTCAGAAGCCCTGGGAATACTATAATAACAACATCACAGGTACTCTGACTTTGCTGGATGTAATGCGTAAGCACAATGTGAAGAACATCATCTTCTCATCTTCCGCAACAGTATACGGAACACCCGCATTTGTGCCCATCACCGAAGAGTGCCCCAAAGGAACCTGCACCAACCCTTATGGCTGGACCAAGTCCATGTTAGAGCAGGTGCTGATGGATATCCAGAAGGCAGATCCGGAATGGAACGTAGTGATTCTTCGCTACTTTAACCCCATCGGTGCCCACAAGAGCGGTACCATCGGTGAGAATCCCAACGGAATCCCCAACAACCTGATGCCTTACATCACACAGGTTGCAGTAGGAAAGCTTCCGCAGCTGGGCGTGTTCGGGAATGATTACGATACTCCCGACGGAACGGGTGTAAGAGATTATATCCATGTAGTGGATCTGGCCATCGGTCATGTAAAGGCTCTTAAGAAACTGGCACCCGGTAGCGGTCTGAGCATCTATAACCTGGGAACCGGACACGGTTACAGCGTTCTGGATATCGTGAAGAATTTTGAAGCAGCCAACGACGTGAAGATCCCTTATGTGATCAAGGAACGCCGTGCAGGAGATATCGCTACCTGCTATGCATCTGCAGAGAAAGCCGAGAAAGAGCTGGGCTGGAAGGCAGAGCGTGAGATCCGTGAGATGTGCGAAGATTCCTGGAGATGGCAGAAGAACAATCCCAACGGATTTGAAAGCTAGGATGCGGAGCGCGATCCAAAGAGTAAGATTTAGAAAGTAAACAGAAACAGAGAGCTTCGAGATCAAGAGATCTCGAAGCTTTTTTATTCTGCATGTGGTCGCGTGGCCATGCTTTTTGTATATATGGTCACGCGACCACATGTTTTTGAGTTGTACACTATGTACAGGATTGCATATGATAAGAATGAATTCAGTAATACCTTTTTCGCGAAAAGGAGTAAGGACATGATTACCAGAAAAGACATTGCTTTGGCAGCAGGTGTCTCTGTATCGGTGGTCTCAAGGGCCTTGAACAACAGTGGCTATGTGGACAAGGAGAAGAAAGCCAGGATCATCCGGTTGGCGGAAGAAATGGGTTACCAGGTAAATCCGGTAGCGATATCTCTTGCAACCCGAAGGACCCGGCAGCTGCTCTTCTTTTGTCCGGAACTGGAAAATGCCTTTAACATCGAGCTATATGAAGGAATGGTAGCAGAAGCCAGAAAGCGTGGCTACATGGTGGTGATCCAGGCAGATGTGGATTTTAACTATGTAAAGGGTCTGATGGTGGACGGAGTGGTTTTTCCCAATCCATATCTGGCTGAGTGCTTTCTGGAAAGTGAAGGTAAAAATTACGTGTTACCTGCAGTGTGTGCTACGTTCGGAAATACAAGATGCTTTAATCGGAGTATTCCGGTGGTAGACTGTGATGCTATGGCGGCGATGAATCTGGCACTTAGGTATCTGCAGAAAAAGGGGCACCGGAAGATCGCAGCGGTAATGCCGTATTCTCTTGCAAGCAAAGAAGTACGTATTACGGCCTGGAAAGACTATGCACAAAGCTGCAGAGTAATGAAGGATGTCCAATCTTATTTCTTTGGCGCAGACACAGAGGATCCGGCGGGACAGTTAAATCGTCCGGAACGGTTTTTTGAGAAGGGCTTATCGGCCGGTGAGCGATTTGCCCGAAAACAGTCTGATGCGACTGCGGTGGTTTGTTTCAATGATGAAATGGCCCTTGGTTTCTATAAGAGCCTTCGAAAATATGATTACAGTGTTCCGGAGGATATTTCCATTTTAAGTATCGATGCGGTTTTCTGCAGGCAGTACTGTGATGTGGATATTACTTCCGTAGCACTCAATCCCAAGGAGATCGGAGCCCAGTGCGTGGATCTGCTGCTCCGATACCTGAACGGAGACCACCCGAAATATGTCCGGAATGTCAAGCCAAAGCTCATGGAAGGAACGAGTGTAAAAGAAATCGGATAAAGATCCGGAAAGGGTATACAAATGAAAAAGAATCTACGGAAGATCGTATCTACCTTATTGATTGTGGGGATGACTGTTTCTATGGTAACCGGTTGCGGCAGCAAAGCGGTACAGGAGACGACTGCGGAAGCAGGTAAAGAGATCGCGGCTGCAGTGGAAGCAGATCCTGCGTCCATCAGTGCGCATATTGAAGTGGGAGGCTGGCCCTCCGGTGATGATGGATTTAAGGCTGCTATGGAAGGCTTCAATGCCGTCTATCCCAATATTGAAGTGGAGTTGGTATTTACGGATACCACATCGCATCACCAGGCACTTCAGACGGCACTTGCCGCAGGAGAGGGTGCTCCGGATGTAGCCATGGTAGAGGGCGCATATATCGCACAGTATCGTAACAGTACTGCTCTGACAGATTTGAATCTCCTGGGTGCACAGGATGTGAAGAATGATTTTGGTGCATTTAAGTGGGAACAGGCTGTATCCGACGATGGAAAACGTCTGGTAGCCATTCCCTGGGATCTAGGCCCTACTCTTTATTACTATCGTACCGATGTATTTGAAGAAGTGGGTCTTCCTACAGATCCGAAGGAAGTTGCAGATCTCATGAGTACCTGGAACGGAGTGCTTCAGGTAGCAGAGAAGGTATCGATTCCGGGACAAAGATGGTTCCTTCCCTCTGCAGCATATCCGTATCAATGGATGTTCATCAATCGTGACTACTATGATGAGAAGTTGAACCTGGTTCTGGAACGGGAAGGGGATCTTGATTGTATCGAGGCATGCCTGAAGATCCGTGAAAACGGATGGGATATGAATATCGACATGTGGAGCGGAGAAGCTTATGCAGCATATGCGGCTGGTACCTGTGTATCCGTAGCTGCCGGTTCCTGGTTCTCCGGATTTTTGAAGACAGACATTGATCCTGATGGCGCTGGACACTGGGGCGCAACGGTTCTTCCCGGAAGTATGCCTGCTACCAACTGGGGCGGTTCATTCCTGGTAATTCCCGAACAGTCGGAAAATAAAGAAGCAGCCTGGGCATTTGTAAAATATATGCTGGCTACTTCGGAGGGACAGAATGCCATGTTCAAGGCAGTCGATTATTTCCCTGCCTATGAGCCTGCATGGTCAGCAGCTCCCGAATTATACACCGACCCGGATCCTTACTTCGGAGGACAGTCTCCCAATGCCATCGCAGCGCAGATCGCAGCAGAAGTGCCTGCTGTGTATAACACCATTATGGATACTACGGCAGAGGGTTGCATCTATAGTTCCTTCAACGCCGGTGCGGAAGCCGGAGATACGCCGGAACAGATCCGAGAACGTCTGGGAAATGATATCGAAGCAGCTTGTGCAGAGTTAAAACAGCAGCAGATCCAGACGCTTAAGGATGCCGGAGTATGGCAGGAATAGGCAAAAAGAGAACAGATGGATGATTTACAGGCCGGTTCGATAAAACCGGCCTGTTTTTGAAAGGATCTTTAAGAATGAACAAAAAGAACCTGCTGTATTATTTCAAAAAATACAAGGTGGCATATGCGTACATCGCCCCCTTCTATATTCTGTTTATGGTATTTGGCATATTTCCCATGGTAGCAGGACTCGGCCTCAGCTTTTTTCGCTGGGACGGATTGGGCAGCATGCATTTTATAGGCATGGAAAATTATATAAATCTTCTGACAGATGCTTTGTTCTGGAAGGCTGTTCGGAATACGGTTTTTATCGGCATAATTGCGCATATCCCGATTTTGCTGGGAGGACTTATTCTGGCATATATATTGAATTCCAAGCTGGTGCACGGGCAGAATCTGTTTAAGACGATCTATTTTATGCCCATGGTGACCAGTTCCGTGGCCATAACCATTATATTCGCCAATCTTTTCGGCTATAATTACGGACTTCTGAATTATGTGCTGAGTCTGTTCGGCAAAGAACCGACCAACTGGCTGGGAGGCGACGGAAGTCTGATCAAGGTGGCGATCATTGTAATGTTTGCCTGGAAATGGATCGGCTGGAATATGGTCATCTATCTGGCGGGCATGCAGGGGATCAGTAATGATATTTACGAAGCAGCACAGATCGATGGCGCATCTCATTTCAGGATCGTCTTTGCCATCGTGATGCCGCTCCTGAAGCCGATCATCTTATTTACCCTGATCCAGTCTACGATTGGTATGTTCAATCTCTTTACGGAGCCCTTTGTACTCACCGGCGGATTGGGGGGAGGAACCAATAACGGCGGCCTGACGCTGATGATGTATTTATTCAGTAAAGCGCCTCAGGGCGGCAATGCCTATGGTTATGCATCGGCCATCGCTTACGTGATCACATTGATGATCGTGATCATTTCGGTCATCCTCAATAAGACTATGGGGAGGGAGAAAGCATGAAGATCGTAAAAAAATGCATCCTGTATCTGATCTTACTTTCCATCGCCTTCATTATGTTGCTTCCCTTTTACATGATGTTCGTGATGTCTACCTTGAGTACCAATGCAATCTATTCTTTTCCACCGGTAATGCTGTTCGGTGGAAATCTTGGAACGAATTATGTAAATATGGTGAAGATGATCAATCTTCCGAGAGCTTTTTTGAACAGCGCCTTTGTAACGATCACCTACACATTTCTGGTATTGTTTTTTTGTTCCATCGGAGGTTATGCTTTTTCTGTATATGATTTCCCTGGCAAACGGAAATTATTTGCACTGCTCCTGTTTACCATGATGATCCCTTCAACGGCCGGGATCATTCCGTGGTTCATCATGATGAGTAAGTTCGGCTGGGTAAATTCCTATGCGGCTCTGGTGATCCCCGGATGTGCCAATGCATTCGGAATCTTCTGGATGCGGCAATACTGCCAGAACAATGTTCCGATCTCGCTGATGGAAGCAGCGCGGATCGATGGCTGCAGTGAATGGTTGATCTTTTTTCGGGTCATAGCACCCATCTTAAAACCGGCGTATGCATCCTTGGGGATCATGCAGTTCGTTAACATGTGGAACGAGTTTATGCAGGCCAATCTGATCCTGAGAAAGGAGCGTCGCTATACGTTGCCGCTTGCGCTGCGAGCTATGGTATCGGATCGCGGAACAGATTACGGAGCACTGATGTTGGCTAGTACCTGTGCGGTACTTCCGCTGTTGATCGTGTTCCTGTGTGCGTCCAAGTATTTTATGGATGGATTGACAGCCGGTGCTGTCAAGGAATAGAAAGGGGAAAAAATGAGACAGATTTTGAATGAACAGAGTATCCGGCTGGGTACATGCTACTATCCGGAGCACTGGGACAAAAGCCTTTGGAGGGAAGATCTTACCAGAATGCTCGCTGCGGGCATTGAGGTGATCCGTATCGCTGAATTTGCCTGGAATAAGATCGAACCTGCAGAAGGTGAATTTACCTATACCTTTTACGATGAGTTCCTGGATATGTGCGAGGAAACCGGTATGCAGGTGATCTTCTGTACTCCCACGGCAACCCCGCCGGCCTGGCTTACGGAAAAATATCCGGAAGTTCTCAATGCGGAGATCGACGGAACCTTGTTACGGCACGGAGCCAGAAGACACTATAATTATAATTCACCGGTATATCGTGAGAAATCCCGGATCATTACCGAGAAAAGCGCCTCACACTACGCTGGCAGAAGTTGTATCATCGGCTGGCAGCTGGATAATGAATTAAACTGCGAAACCTCCGAGTTCTATTCGGATGCGGATCATAAGGCATTTCGCGCTTATGTGCAGAAAAAGTATGGTACGCCGGATGCATTGAACGAGGCCTGGGGAACCGTATTCTGGAATCAGACCTATAATGACTGGTCACAGGTATACGGACCGCGTCATACCGTACACGATACCCAGAACCCGCATATGATGCTGGATTATATTCGGTTTATTTCCGATAGCTGTATTTCCTTTGCTTCCGAACAGGCAGAGATCATCCGCAAGTATGCAAAAGAAGGCGATTTCATCACTACGAACGGTATGTTCGGAAATCTGGACAACCACGCACTGAACCGTAAGGTTTTGGATTTCTATACCTATGATTCCTACCCTAATTTTGCATATACCCTGGATGGCTATCAGGAAACGGATTTTATGAAGGATCGTTGGTGGAGCAAGAATCTGACCCTGGTTCGTTCCATCTCACCTTCTTTTGGCATTATGGAACAACAATCCGGTGCCAATGGATGGACTACCCGTATGGATGCCCCCAGTCCCAGACCCGGGCAGATGCGCCTTTGGACCATGCAGTCGATTGCCCATGGAGCGGACTTTGTCAGCTATTTCCGGTGGAGGACCGCAACCATCGGTACGGAGATCTACTGGCACGGGATCCTGGATTATTCCGGCAGGGATAACGAACGTCTGGAGATGGTGAAAGGAATTTATGCGGATCTGCAGCATATGAAGGAAATAGCTGGGGCTGTCTATGATGCAAAGATTGGTATTATCCGTGACTACGATAATGTCTATGATACCTCCATCGATATCTGGCATGGCAAGATCGAACGGATCAGTGACAATGCATTATTTACCGCTTTACAAAAGAGCCATACACCCTTCGATTATGTAGATCTGAACGATGAAGGCTTCAGTACCGATGTTTCTTCCTACCGGCTTTTATTTTATCCCCATCCCTGTATCATGGACCAAGCGCGGGCGGAACATCTTAAAAAATATGTGGAGCAAGGCGGATGCCTGGTACTGGGTTGCCGAAGCGCCTATAAGGATATGAACGGGCGTTGTGTAAGGGAGAACCTGCCGGGCCTTCTGGCGGATCTGTCCGGGGCGGATGTGAAAGAGTTTACGCTACTTCCGCCGGATGAGCAGGATATCACCGTGCAAACAGGAGAAGGAAGCCTGCCTGCAAAGGGATTTGCAGATCGTCTGTCTGCGGAGGGAGAAGGCTCGATCCTCGGAACCTATGCGAATACATATTTTGCAGGAGACGGAGCCATCGTAGAGCATAAGGTCGGGGAAGGGAAGGTATATTATTATGCCACTGCATTCTCGGAAGAGGCGGTGGGATTCTTTACGGAAAGAGAAAATGTGAAGGATCCTTACGGAGAGATCCTGAAGCTGCCTGCTGATTGTGAACTGGCCGTAAGGAAAAAAGGAGATACTTCTTATATCTTTATTTTAAATTATGCCGGGGAAGAGCGAAGAGTGACTTTTTTCAAACCGGTATACGATCTGCTGGAAGAAAAGACCGTCGCAGGAGAACTGGTGCTTCCGGCATACGGAGTGGAGATCTGTCGGATCGTCTAGCACGATCACATCTTCCGAAACCGTATAGTGGTGGAAAACAGAATATTAGGACAGATGAAAGCGTCTTCGGGGTATCCCGAAGGCGCTTTTTCTGCGTGGGGATGTGGGTTTTGCATTTTGTTGCCAGTATGCCAAAAAGAGGCAAAAAAGGACAATCGCGTGCCGTGATTTGAAAACAGGGAAAATCTATACTGGTTTCAGAAGGCAGATATCGTATTTTCAGGAAAAACGAGGGTTCTTATGAGCAAGGTAAAAACCGGAGGGGCAGCCTCCGTTCAAAAGAAAAGATCCCAGGGATTTACCGGGACAAAAAAAACACTGGCATTGTTATCCATGACACTGCCGGGAGTGATCTGGCTGATCCTGTTACGATACCTGCCCATGTTCGGTATTGTACTGGCGTTTAAGGATTACAGGGTTTATACCAAAAAGCCGGGCGTTATCAATAATGTTCTTCATTCCGATTGGGTTGGGCTGAAGAATTTCAAATTCATCTTTGCCACATCCGATGCGGCTGTGATGATCCGCAATACCATCTGTTACAATCTGGTGTTTATTTTACTGGGAATGGTGCTGGCAGTCTCCTTTGCCATCATGCTGAACGAAGTCAGAAGTAAGCTTCTGGCCAAGAGCTACCAGACATTGATGTTTTTTCCCTATTTCCTCAGCTGGGTAGTAGCCAGTTATTTTGTTCTGGCCTTTCTGGATCCTACGGATGGCCTCATCGTTCATTTACAGAAAGCAGCAGGAGCGGATGTGATCAACTGGTACAACGATCCCAAACCATGGCCGTTCCTTCTGGTGCTTGCCAATCTGTGGAAGAATACCGGTTATTCTACCATTCTTTACCTGGCAGCCATTACCGGCATTGATATGACCCAGTATGAAGCGGCCAGGATTGACGGAGCCACCAAGTGGCAGCAGATCAAATATGTGACGATCCCTAATCTGCGCAGTATGATCATCATTTTGTTCATTATGAATGTAGGCAAGATCTTTAATGCGGATTTCGGGCTGTTTTATTCCGTGCCCATGAATTCCGGACCGCTGTATCCGGCTACCCAGGTTATTGATACCTATGTATATAACGCGCTCATGGCCACCAGTAACATCGGTATGAGTACCGCAGCAGGCCTGCTGCAGAATGTGGTGGGCTTTATCTGTGTAATGACCGCCAATTCCATTGTGCGCAGGATCGATGACGACAGCAGCTTGTTCTGATCGGAACGGAGCGGAAGGCAGAGGTGTTCCGCTCACGGAGAAACATAAGACCGCAGTATGTTCTGAGTATGCAGAAAACGAAAGCAGGGAGACACCGATGAAAATAAAAAGTCACAAATTGGATAACAGCGTCAGCCTTCCGGCTGCCGTTCTGATCAATCTCATATTGATACTGTTTTGCGCAGCCTGTATACTGCCGTTCATTTTCGTAATGATCATATCGTTCACGGCGGAAGAGAGCATCCGACAGATCGGATATTCCTTTACGCCCATAGAGTGGTCTCTGGACGCGTACCGCTATGTGTTGGAATTGGGAGACCAGCTGTGGAGAAGCTATGCCAACAGTTTTATCGTCACCATTCTGGGTACCTTCTTTAGTGTGCTCATGGTAATGATGTATTCTTATGCACTGTTTCGAAAAGATTTCAAGTTCCGCGGGTTCTTTACCTTTTTCTGCTTTTTCACCATGCTCTTTGGCGGCGGACTGGCGCCTACCTACATCGTATGTAAGAACCTGCTGGGATTATCGGATAATTATGCGGCACTGATCGTGCCGGGACTTTTGAATCCTTTTAATGTGATCATCATGCGAACCTTCTTCCAGACCAGTGTGCCGGATTCGCTGATCGAAGCGGCGGCCATAGACGGAAGCGGGGAATACAATACGCTGTTTCGGATCATAGTGCCCATTGCGAAGCCGGGAATTGCCACCGTTTCCCTGCTGACGGCTCTGGGATACTGGAATGAGTGGTTTATTGCCATGCTGTATATCCGGGATGCAAAGTATATCCCGTTGCAATACCTGCTGATGAAGATGCAGAATCAGGTGGATTTCCTGGTAAAGAATTCAGCCATGATCGGAGCGGAAGCGGCCAATATCATGTCCAATCTTCCCAAGGATTCCTTACGAATGGCTTTAGTAGTACTGATTGTAATTCCCATCGCCTGTGCGTATCCGTTCTTCCAGAGATATATCATCTCCGGACTGACCATCGGATCCGTGAAGGGATAGGAAACAATATAAAATGTTTTATTCAATGATTAACAGGAGGGTTACACAATGAAAAAGAGAGTTTTATCGTTGCTTTTGACGACTTCAGTGGTAGCTGCCATGCTTGCAGGCTGCGGCAGTACATCCGCTGAACCGGCAACCACCACCGCTACCGAGAGTCCTGCTCCTACCGCAGATACGCCCGATAGCACAACCACAGAGGCGCCTGCAGGCGAAGGGGCTGCAGAAGAGGGGATCGATATTTCCGAACCGGTTACCTTAAAGTGGTATCTGGAAGGAAGTAATGTAACAGATGATTCTGCAGTTCTGGCAGAAGCCAATGCATATCTGAAGGAAAAGCTGAATGGTACACTGGAGCCCATCTGGGGAACATGGGGCGACTTTGATGACAACGCAACCTTATCCATTCAGTCCAGTGAAGATGTAGATATCTATTTCACCTGCTCCTGGACCAAGAATGAATACAATGCATTTTCCAAGAAGGGATATTTCCTTCGTCTGGATGATCCTGAAAACAACCTGATCGAGAAGTATGCATCCGATCTGTGGAACCTGCTTCCCGGCGTGCTGACACAGGGTGCGACCATCAACGGTGCGGATGGCTACGGTGTGTATGCGGTACCCGGATACAAGGACATTGCTACCCAGAATTGCTGGGATGTAAATGTACCTTTGCTGGAAAAGTACGGTTACACCATTGATGATATTAAGAATGCAGATTATTTCTCCTTCGGAGAGATCCTTGAGACCGTTAAGAAGGGAGAGGGAGAAAGCTTCTATCCTCTGCTTCTGGAAGGTGCTGTTCTGGAACGTATGGTAGACAATTCCATTATCGTGACCGGTGACTGCACAGGAAATGTCCTTTCCTATATCATCGATCCCGCAGATCCTTCCAAGGAAGGTGCTTACGGCAACAAGCTGCTGAGCAAATACGAAACCGAAGAGTTTAAGAAGTTCGTAGAGCAGAGCCGTGAATATTATCTGGCAGGTTATATCGACCCTGCAATGGGCAATGCAGAACAGGCAAACGATACAAGAAGCGCAAAGCAGCTTTCCGGTGAATATCTCATCGGTACACAGAGCTACTCCTTAGGTTATGAATTACAGGCAAGCCAGGAGCGTGGTTTTGAAGTAGCCATGGTTCCCGTTACACCTGCAGAGATCGATACCACTTCTTCTCAGGGTGCTATGATGGCGATCTCTACCGCATCCAAGAATCCTGAAAGAGCTATGATGTTCCTGAATCTGTTAAATACCGACCCTTATCTGATGACCCTGTTAAACTATGGTGTTGAGGGAACACATTATGAACTGGTAGATGGTCTGGTACAGTTTACCGATAAGAGAAGTGATTATCAGCCTTGGACCAATGGTATGGGTAATGTTACCATCTTAACTCCTACCGTAGATCAGGGTGCTGATTTCTGGGACGGTTTCAAGAACTACTACGGAAATGCAGTATCGATCCCCATCATTGGTTTCTCCTTTGATTCTACTGCAGTAGAGGCGCAGGCAGGTGCACTCAGTAACGTATGTGCACAGTATACCCTGGCACTGGAAGCAGGAACCATCGATCCCGAGACGGCTCTTCCTGAGTTTATCCAGAAGCTGAAGGATAACGGAATCGATGAGTATGTGGCAGAAGCAAACAGCCAGTTACAGACATTCCTGGACAGCAAAAACTGATGAAACCCTAAGGAAATGTCAACGGATCCCGTTCATGGATCGGGGCCGCATATAACCGCGAATATCACTACATAAGAAAGGCCCGGTGCGGATGCATCGGGCCTTTTAAACGTGGGG
>JAIKYN010000323.1 GCA_024683155.1 Lachnospiraceae bacterium
CAGTGTTATAACCGTAAGCTATGAATCGGCGAAAACCATAAGAACCACCATTGAATCGGTGCTGAAGCAGACCTATCCGCCCAGGGAATATATCATCATTGACGGAAAGTCCACGGATGATACGGTGCAGATCGCAGAAAGCTACCGGCAGGAGCTGGAAGCAAAAGGCATCCGGTATGAGATCGTCTCGGAACCGGACAAGGGCATCTATGATGCCATGAATAAAGGCATCCGGAAGGCAACGGGCGATCTAGTGGGGATCATCAACAGTGATGACTGGTATGAGGAGAATTGTCTGCAGCGAGTGGCTGAAACCTACGAACAGACCCCCTTTGACATGTTCTATGCCGACCTGCAGATCCTGTCGGAGGATGCAGAAGGAAATTGCCATCCCTACATGGTCAAGCATTCCCGATATCGGACACCAGTGGTATCCAGGGACTGGAATCATCCCACCACCTTTATTACACGGCAGGTCTATGAGCACTTTCAGTATAAGCTGGAAAGTGTTCACGACGACTGGGATCTGGTCCTTCGGATCCGAAAAGCCGGATATAAAGTGGTTGTATTAAACGAAGTGCTGGCGAATTTCCGTATGGGAGGCACCAGTAATGAGAAAAATATCCGAAAATGTGTAGCCCGGGGGAAAGCCCGGTATCGCATTTATCGGAATAACGGCTACAGCAGATGGTACTGGTTTGAATGTGTGGCCATTGAGGCGGTAAAGTATCTTCTGATCCGCCGGTAAGGAGAATCAAATGAAACGGATGACACGGCAGCTGCCCAAGCTGTTTCTGAAACTGAATAAGGTATCTTATGGCAAGGGACTGCGTCTGGTGGGACGTCCGTTTATTTTCCGTTATCCAAAAGCGAAGCTTAGGATCGGTGATCACGTGAGCATCAACAGTTCCTTTCTGTCCAATATGATCGGACTGTATCAAAGGACCATCATCGTAGCCAGGGATGAGGCGGACATTTCCATTGGAGACGGGTGCGGCATCTCCGGAGCTACCCTGTATGCACGAAAAGGGATCACCTTAGGGAAACATGTGCTGGTGGGAGCCAATACCAAGATCTTCGACAATGATTTCCATCCCACCGAGGTAGAAGCGCGCAATGCCAATGATTTCTCCAAACTGGAATTAAAACCGGTGGAGATCGGTGACAATGTGTTCATTGGTTGCAATTGCATTATCTTAAAAGGAACGCAGATTGGAGATAATTGCATCGTGGGAGCAGGCAGTGTGGTACATGGCTCTTTCCCGGCTAATTGTGTCATTGCAGGCAATCCGGCACGGATCATAAAAGAAAACCATTAAGGGACAGGGATTATGGCAGATCTTACAGCGATCATCTTAACCAAGAACGAAGAAAAGAATATCGGAGAATGCATACGATCAATCCAGCCGGTTGCTACCAGAGTCGTTGTAGTGGACAGTGGCAGTCAGGACCGGACGGTAGAGATCGCAAAGTTTCTCGGTGCAGAAATCCTAGAACATCCCTTTGAAAATTATTCCAAACAGTTTATCTATGGAATGGAGCATGCGGATATTCGGACAAAATGGGTACTCCGGATCGATGCGGATGAGCAGCTCACTACAGAGTCTGCGATGGAATTACAGGAAATTCTGGAAACAAATGATAATACGGATGTGAACGGTGTTGTGATCCGATTTGAAGTTATATTTATGGGGAAGCAACTTCGGCATGGAGGAATCTACCCTTTTCGCAAACTCCTGGTTTTCCGCTATGGAAAAGGATTTATGGAAGAACGTAATATGGATGAACATATTACACTTACCGAGGGACGGATCGTAGAATTAAAAAATGATTCAAAGCATAAAGATTACAAGGATCTGACCTATTGGATCAATAAGCACAACTGGTATTCTTCCAGGGAGGTTCTTGATTATATTGCAGCTAAAAACGGAAATGAAGAAAAGGGAGAGGCCCTGGAAAAAGAAGCCTCTTTTAAAAGATTTATAAAGTTTCACATATACTATAAATTACCCATGGGAATGCGTTCCTATCTGTATTATTTTTATCGTTATTATTTGAAATTCGGCTTTTTGGATGGTAAAGAAGGGAAGATTTTTGCTTTTTTGCAGGCCTACTGGTATCGCTTCCTGGTAGATGCCAAAATCTACGAGTGGGAGAAACAGAAAGATAAAAATATTTAAGAGAAAATCCTCATAAATAGTTAAAGAGTATAGGTGATAATGGAAAAGAAAGAGATTTTGATCATCATGGGAAGATATCTTCCCGGATATAAAGACGGCGGACCGGTGCGCAGTATAAAGAATCTTACGGATCGCCTGGGAAATGAATACTGTTTTCGAATCCTGACGACAGATCGAGATCATGGAGATAAAGAGCCATATGAAGGCATCCTTTATGGACAGTGGAATCAAGTTGGTAAAGCACAGGTTCGATATGTACAACCCGGAAAAATAACAAAGAAGGTAATTTTGGAATGTGCACAAGAGGTCTCGGTAATCTATGTATGCGGATGCTTTAATGATTATGCCCGAAAGGTACTTACTTTAAAGAAATCCGGAAAACTGACACAACCGGTTACAGTGGCGGCAATGGGGCTTTTTGCACCGGGGGCGTTTTCCATTCATCATACGCGAAAAAAGATGTATATGAATGTATTAATCCGTAATAAGCTACTGGATGAGATCAGCTGGTCTGCAAGCAACGAAAAAGAAGTGGAGCAGATCCAAAGTATTGTTGGTGAAGAAGCTAAATGTTTTATAGCGGAAGACCTTCCAAGAGTGCTTCCTTTGGGAAAAACCAAGGAACGGAAAAAAGAATCCGGAGAATGCCGGATCGCTATAGTGGCGCGTATTTCCCCTGAAAAAAATATTACTTATGCCATCGAGGTACTGCAGAATCTGAAGGGGAATGTGGTGCTGGATATTTATGGCTCTTTGGGGAATCGGAAATATGTGGAAGAGTGTAAAAAACGAATCAAACTACTTCCCCAGAGTGTTACTTGTAACTTGGTGGGTCCCTGTGATTCGGAGAAGGTGATCGATGTCCTCCTTGATTATGACGTTTTCCTGTTGCCGACGTTGGGAGAAAACTACGGACATGCCATCTATGAAGCAATGGCGGCGGGATGCGTTCCGGTAATCAGTGACAGGACGCGATGGACCAATGCGATCGAAACCAATAATGCAGGTGCTGCGATTTCTCTGGAGCAACCGGAAGAATTCACCAAAGTACTGCAGAAATATGTGACAATGGATTATCAGCGGTTTGCATTACTGGCGGCAAGATGTGTGCAATATGCGTTGAAGATGCCGGTGGATACCGCACTGGATCAGTATCGAAGAATTTTTGAGCAGGCTTAAAGGAAGGGAAGATGGATGGAAACTGGATTACATGTGCTGTTTATGGCAAATATTCCCTCTCCGTATCGAGTAGCCTTCTTTGAGGAACTGTCGCATTATTGTGAATTAACGGTTCTGTATGAATCTGATCATGCATCGGATCGAGATGCTTCCTGGATAAAGAAGGAGGCATCCGATGGATATCAGACAGTTTTTCTTAGAAGCCGATTCCGGCTTTCTTCCTCCGCTTTTTGTCCGGAGGTGACCCATTATCTGGATCCAACCAAATATAATCTGATCATTGTGGGGGTATACAGTACGCCTACCGGAATGTATGCCATTCAATATATGAAACGACGTCATATTCCGTATGTGATCAATTGTGATGGCGGTATACCCGGAAAAATCAAAGGCCTTAAGGCCTCAATCAAACGGCACTTCCTGTCCGGAGCAGAGGGATATCTGAGTACCGGCTCCTTATGCGATGCTTATCTTCTCGGCTATGGCGCTGAAAAACAAAGGATCTATCGTTATCCCTTTACTTCGATCCATGCAGAGGATCTGGCAGAAGCAGTACCTGCAGCGGAACAGAAAAAAGCACTTCGTAAAGAACTGGGCATTCCGGAAGAAGGAACCTTTATTCTTTCCATAGGGCAATTTATTCCGAGAAAAGGATATGATCTGCTGATCAAAGCGGCAGCACATCTGGAGCAGGAAAGACCGGATCAAAGGATCCATTATTGTGTGATCGGAGGAGAAATGCCTTCGGAATATGAGGAGCTGATGAAGAAATTCCAGGTTTCTCATATGGAGTTTTTGCCTTTTAAGGATAAAGAGACGCTACGAAAATATTATGATGCGGCGGATCTGTTTGTACTTCCTACCAGGGAGGACATCTGGGGGTTGGTGATCAATGAGGCCATGGCAGCAGGACTTCCGGTGATCACTACTTCTGCATGTGTGGCGGGAATGGAAATGCTTCCAAATCGGGAAAGAGATATCATTTCACCGGAGGATGAGGAAGCTTTGGCTGTTGCCATAGGTAAATATCTGGATGGAAAAGATCAATGGAATGCTGCAGGCGAAGAAAACCGTAAAGTGGCGGAAGGTTATACCATTCAGGCAATGGCGAAGGTACACCGGGAAATCTTTGACACGATCCTCGGGAAACGTGGAAAAAAAGTTCTGTTTGTGGGAACACAGGTGCCGGATGAGGTGGAGGCGGAAGAAAAAAAGATTTCTGCTGCAGGGAACCGATTTCAGAATAATCTGATCCGTAATATGAAAGAAAGCGGATATGACGTAGAAACGCTTAGCTTCATCGGTGTGGGGGTAAGCCCGGAAAAAAAGGAACAGTTACGGCAGGGAGCATATGACTCCTGGGCAGGTATCATTGCAGAACAAGGCATCCTTGGAAAGGTCCGATCTGTGCGTGATTTCGGGCATTTGCTGAAGGCAAGACTTCATGACAAGGACTATGTGGTGTGTTATAATATTCTGTATGCTTGGTTTTCTCTGCCCAAATGGGCAAAGAGAAATATAGTAAGGAGCGTAGCCATTATTGCAGACTATTCCGGACCGGAATGTTACCGAAGCTTTCCACGGAAACTATACGCGCACGTTATGAAAGCATGCTTTCGCAGGTTTCAGACCGTGGTGGGGTTATCCGAACAGATCGGCAGCCTTCTTCGAAGAAAGCAACGATTTCTGATAATGGAAGGTGGCGTTGACCGCGCTTTGTATGACTTCTTTGAAGAGCCTTCCAAGCAAATTAACAAAACATATACAGTGCTGTATGCCGGCCTGCTTGAAAAGGTGACAGGGATCGACCTGTTGCTGGAAGGGATCAAGCAACTACCGGCTTCTTTCCCTGTCCGGGTCTTGTTTACCGGCAAGGGGAGCATGGCTACAGAGATAACAAATGCTGCGGAAGATGATCCTCGTATTTCCTATTTAGGGCACTTACCTTACGAGGAGTATCTGCAGGTGGTAAAGGATGCAGATATACTGATCAATCCCAGAAACATGAATCTTCCTGAGAATCAGAACAATTTTCCTTCCAAGATCCTGGAGTACCTGTGCAGCGGAAAACCTGTGATCTCTACAAGGTTTATAGGAAATGAGAAATTTCCTCATTTCTTATACTGTGACAGTACGCCGGAAGCATTGGCGCAGGCTATTGTGAAAGGCAAAGAAACATTGTCTCAAAAACAAGAACTATACGAAAACAGTCGGACGTTGACGGAGAATTTCCTTTGGGAAAAGCAGATTCAAAGAATATTGAACTGAATAGAAAGAATTACCGGATCTGCATGGTGATCCCAGTATATAAAGAGGTTCCAAACCAGGAAGAATTGCGCGCCATTAATAATGCGGAAAGCAAATACACGAAAAAGGACATCTTTTTTGTGTGTCCGGAGAGCATGAATGCAGACGTATATACGGTGGGCGGTTATGGGAAGGAAACCTTTCCGGACCGTTTCTTTACCAGCGAAAAGGCGTATTCCAAGCTACTACTTCGCCCGGATTTTTACAAACGCTTTGCAGATAGGGGGTATACCCATATGCTGGTCACCCAGACGGATGTCTGGATGATCGGAAATGAAAAAGATGTGTATACGCTTCTCATGGAACAGGAAGAAAAGGGTGATCACTGGTCCTATTACGGGGCACCCTGGCCGGAAGGAAGGATTATTTATTCGCAGGCTTTCCGGGGACTTTCTATTCTAAGAAGGATGTTTAAGCCAAAAGAATGTTATGTGGGAAACGGTGGATTCAGCCTGCGGGATCTGGGCAATACCATGGAGTTGCTTAAGAAAAAACGGATCACGGCAGCTATATGGAACTCCGGAGAAGACACTTTTTTTGCTTATTACGGAAACACCGATGGTGGCAAATACCAGGTTGCGCCTGTTAAGGTGGCTAATTCTTTCGCACAGGAAGAAGGCGCAAGGGAATGGATCTTATCAGGAAAGAATACGTTGGGAGTTCATGCATGGAAAAAGTTCATGCCGGAGCTACTTATTAATTTAGGGAAAAAATAAATGTTTGATGTTCCGGTTGTAGTGATCTGCTTTAATCGAATCAATGAGGTCCGAAAGCTGATGGCGGTCTTACAGGAGGTAAAACCGCGGGAGCTGTTTGTTATTTCGGATGGTCCGCGGCCGAATGTGCCGGATGAAAAAGAGAAGGTTGATAAGGTGCGCTCTTTTGTGGAAAACCCCAATTGGGATTGTGTTGTTCACAAAGATTACGCGAATGAAAACATGGGATGTGATCAAAGAGTGACATCCGGGTTAGACAAGGTCTTTTCGGTTGTGGATCGAGCTATTATTTTTGAGGACGATTGTATACCGGACAGGTCTTTCTTTCCGTATTGTCAGGAATTATTAGACCGGTACACGGATGAAGATCGGGTAAAATACATTGCCGGTTCTAATCAGATCGATACATTCCCGATTGAAGAAAGCTATATATTTACAATCAACGGCTGGACATTAGGGTGGGCGACCTGGGCGAGAGCCTGGAACCGGCGCATTGATCTGGATCGGGAATGGTCCGGGATAAAGCCGCTACTGATGCGGTATAAAAGATATAGTTTATATGAACGCTATCAACTTTGTAAGACTATAGATCTGTATCATAAGAGGGGAATGATCCCCTGGGACTTTACGTTTACAACATCTGTTCTGTTACAGGATGGTTTCAGTATTGTTCCCAGGTCCAATCTGGTGGTGCATATCGGTTTTAATGAGGATGCCACCCATGTATCCGAGGCATTTCCGGGATATCGAGCAGAAACAGTTCCTATGGAATTCCCACTAATACATCCTTCAGAGATCCGGGAGAAAAAAGGGTATCATCGTGCTGCATATTTGTGGCACCGTGAGACGATTCCGCAAAAACTGGTAAGTCCGGCATTTTATAAACGACAAATCAAACGATTATTAAAGAGATGAGTTCATATGGTTACTACTGCAAAAAAATTACTTTCTTTTTTTAATCCGAAACAGAAGCTTCAGTTTGTGGGGCTATGGGCGATGCAGTTCATAGGTTCTATTTTGGAACTTCTGGGTGTTTCCATGCTTTTGCCTTTTGTAGAAGCACTGCTATCACCTGAAAAACTTAAGGAACACCAATATATTAACTGGTTTTCATCTTTTCTTGGTGTTGAAAGCGATACACAACTGATCATTGCATTGTTGGCACTTTTGATCATTATCTATATCGTTAAGAATTGTTATATGGTACTAATGCTTTATGTTCAGTATCAGATTGTCTGGCATAACCGTCTTCGAATGGAAGCGAAAGTAATGGATTGTTTTCTGCATAAGTCCTATATCTACCATACGCAGGTTCAAAGCGGTGAGATTCAAAGGACATTGGACAGTGATATCGGAAGAGTCTTTGATGTGGTAAACAATGTATTTCTTCTTACATCCGATGTACTCACCTGCATTTTTCTTGTAATTTATCTGGTGCGAACCGATGTGACCATGACTATGGCGGTAGTTGCTTTTCTGGCTTTATTTATCATTCTCTTTATCAAGGTGTTTAAGAAGAGATTGTATATTTATGGAGAGACACAGCAAAAATATGCCGGTCTTGTGAATACGTATGTCATTGAAACGATGCGTAATATCAAGGAGATAAAGGTTTATCAGAAGGAACCGTTTTTTATCCGACATTATTATCAGAGCAGGGCAATCCAAAGCAGCATGATGAAAAGAGGAAGCTTCTTGCAACTTACTCCCAAGTATTTGCTGGAAGCTATGTGTGTAGCCGGAATCTTATCGCTTGTTCTGTTTCGGGTTGCAGGAGGTACT
>JAIKYN010000326.1 GCA_024683155.1 Lachnospiraceae bacterium
AAATACGTCAGGATGACCAACGTCCTTCCTTTTTTGTTTTCTTCCAGCAAAAACCACAAGGAATACAAAGAGGAAGCAATAAACAGTCCAAGTATAAACATAGGGAAATACGTACTTGGTCTGTGCCACTCTACCGTTCCAACGGATTCACAGGTATAAAAGAAATCATACAGCCAGGGGAATACCTCTTCCAATATACTTTGAAACATATAGATGAAGGATATTAGGAATGGCATAAATGCGATATAGGTGCGTATTTTATATCCGAATTTCCCCAGGACGCATAAAAACAGGAGCAAGGCAAATGCAAAAGTAACCCAGTTGTGCCCCATGAGAAATACCTTGGTCATGTGCAGCAATCCCAGATAAATCTTTTCCCCGGGACCAAAACCGCTGAAATTCGGCATATATAAGCTGATCGACAGTTCATTTCGATGCACGATTCCCGGCGCTACCGAGGCCAGGATCAAGCGAAATACCGTCCATACAAAAGCAACTATCACATATCCGTCCGGCACGGTCCTCTGAAGAAACAACCAAACTCCATATGCCAGCAGATATAACAGCAGGATCAATGCCCCCTGTTCATGATCCGTGGCATACAAAAGACCTAAAACCGCAAACAGATAATGATACCATCTCCGTTCCAGATCCATAACGCTCTTATAGAGCGGAAGTAAGGCTACCAGAACCGCAAACAGGATCCACCAGTAATTTACCGTGGTAGACATCCAGCCTGCTTCCTTCATGTTGGCGATGGGGTAAGTCAAAAACAGGGCCGTTACGATCAGGCCATCTGTTTGTCCGCTTCGTTTCGTCCACTTTAGCAAAATAATAAACAATCCTAACGTGATGGCATAATTAAGAACACTCCATACCCACCAGGCATGAGGAAGCGAGTATTCAAAGGAATTGATCAAAAATCTGGGGGTAAATGTCTCATATAAGCTCACCCAGAATTCCGGCAACGTCATATAATCCGATGTGGTAAGAAAAACAGCATCATCCCCGATCCCGGCTTTCATATACAGATGATATAAAAAATACACAACCGCCACAAAGAGGACAGGGATCCACTCCGTACTCTTTTGTGCCAATTCTTTCCACTTACTCAATTAATTGTCTCCTCTGAAAAAACTTACTAAAGCATCCGCCTGCGCTTCCCGGATCTCCGGGATTTCCAGAAATTGCTCCTTTGTCGCATTCCGCATTTCTTCGTAGGAATCAAAATGCCGCATCAGCGCTTTTCTTCTGGCAGGACCGATGCCCGGAATATCATCCAGTACGGATTTTACCTGATCCTTACCACGCAAAGACCGGTGAAACTCAATGGCAAAACGGTGGGCTTCATCCTGAATCCGCGTGATCAGTTTAAACCCTTCCGAATGTCGGTCAATGGGAAGCTCCACGTTATTAAAATACAATCCCCTGGTTCGGTGATGGTCATCCTTGACCATACCGCATACCGGAATATTTACATGTAGTTCGTTTAAGACTTCCAGGCAGATATTTACCTGACCTCTTCCACCATCCATCAGAATTAAGTCCGGAAAAACAGTAAAGGAACCATATTCCTGCTCCAGATCTTTGTTCCGGCGCTCCTCCCGTTCTTCCAGTCCATGCCGGAACCTGCGGGTTAAAACTTCCCGCATGCATTCGTAATCGTTGGGACCAGTCACGGTCTTGATCTTGAATTTGCGGTAGTCGCTCTTCTTTGCTTTTCCTTTTTCAAAAACCACCATGGAACCTACATTCTCAAATCCGCTGATATTGGATATATCATAGGCTTCCATACGGTTTAAGTCCGTAATTCCCAGGATATCTTCGATCTCTTTCACTGCGCCGATGGTTCGGCCTTCTTCCCGCTTGATCCGTTCCTTATCCTTGGTCAGTACCAAAGCCGCATTTTCTGCTGCCAGCTCTACCAGTTTCTCTGCACTGCCGCGTTTCGGAACACGGATCCGGACTTTATTTCCCCGTTTGGAAGTCAGCCATTCTCCCAGGACCTCCAGTTCATTTTCGATGGTATCCGCTTCATTTATGTAGATCTGCTCCGTTGATTCGGTACATACCGTCCCATCTTCCTGCACACCGTCTTTTGGATCGTTTACTTGTTCCTCTTTCGGTGCCTGATCCGTTCGCAGATCTTCCAACTGTTCGTTTCCAAGGAGTTTCACATCATCCGGATTCTGCACCACCAGTTCCTTCGGCACAAAAGGCGTCCCGGCATAGAACTGCTTGGCAAAATCCAACAGGATCTCATCGGAAGAAATCCCTTCTGTATGGCTCATGTAATAATGCTCCCGGCCAATCAACCTTCCGTCACGCACAAAGAAAACCTGTACCACAGCATCCCGGTCATCCCTTGCCATGGCTACGATATCCTTATCTTCTCCGTCGCTGTCGGACATCTTCTGCTTCTGGGCCACATGACGGACACTTTCCAGAAGATCCCTGTATCGTCCGGCTTCTTCAAATTCCAGATCCTCACTGGCTTTCTGCATTTTCTGTTCCAACTCCCGAAGGATCGGTCGAAAGTTGCCGTTTAAGAAATCCAGCGCACCATCCACCTGTTTCCGATACTCTTCCTCCGATATGTATCCCTGGCAAGGCGCAGGACACTGTCC
>JAIKYN010000339.1 GCA_024683155.1 Lachnospiraceae bacterium
AGGCAGAACCGACATGAGAAAAAGTATCGACGGTCTCATGGCCATTATACGTGACACCTATAAGATGGATCCTTTTGCCAATGCAGTTTACTTGTTTTGTGGCAGAAAGAGCAACACTATAAAAGCGCTCCATTTCGATAAGTTATCCGCAGACTTTTGTTATCCTCACATTTTATATCAGGGCCCATATAAAACAGTTACTTCTGGCATTAACCGTCAAAAAATATGCGGATAAAAATATGATAACATGTCCTTTGAAAGGAGGGCATGCTATGGAAAAATTTGCCAAAAATGCAGCTATTGTAATTACTTTTCTGAAAGAGAATCATTATTCAGAACAAACTGTGCACAACTATGAGAAAATCTATAACAGTGCACAGGCATATCTTAATCAAAAGGGGGTGATATATTCTCCTGAAACCGGGGAACAGATGCTGGATCAGCAGGATGATTCCTTCTTCGGTCTCAAGGGAGCTTTTATCCGGGCTTCCAGCATTCGAAAAATAAATGCCGTTTATTTGTACGGGGAACTGAAAGGATTACAGATCTCCCCTCACCGGGAATATCACAGAGTTAGTCTTTCGCATGAGTTTGAACGAGCCATTAGCGATTTCATGAAATCCTGCAGAGAAACCTTTTCCACCTCACAGCAGGGTAACATATCCAGGAGGGTAAAGCTCTTTTTCCAATACTTACAGCTTACAGGTATTTCAGTGCTTGAAAAGATCAGTTATGAAATAATTGTCTCATACCATTGCCACTTATTAACTCTGAACCTAAAGCCGATTTCCCGGATGTTGGAAGAGTCCTCTGTATACCAGATGCTTGATTTTCTGGCAAAAGAAGACCGTATCCCTTATGGGGTCTCTCTTTGTATGCTTCTCATATCGAAAGGGGATCTGGTAACAATGGATGGATTTTCTTCGGAAGAGCGGCGGAAACTGGAAAGCATCAGGCATATGGATCAGATGCTTTCCCCGGAAGCGTTTTTGGTAGCTGGAAAAGCTTTGCTTCAAGAACACATGGAAGCCGGTTATGCACCGGCATCGTGCAGGACATTTGAACGCACCATAATACATTTTTACGTGTTCCTTGATATGAATGGTCTGGGATATCTTCCTGGGATTGCTGATATATGGTTGAATTGCAACGTAGTAAAACATGCATTCCAAAGCAGTTCGTGGAAGGCTGCCAAACGTTTCCTGAATGTATTCGGCGACTCCGTCATGAACGGGCAACCTGATTTTTATAAAGTTTACCGTAAAGGAATCACAGGCGTTCAGGTTTTGCCGGACTGGTGCAGGGTTCCATTGATGAAGTTCACAGAACTGCGAACCAGGCAAAAGCTGGAACCGGAAACAGTAAAAAATGACATTTATTCCATCCTGCGTTTTATCCGCTTCCTTCTTCGGGAGAGAATCCAATCCTATAAGGAACTGACGGGTGAGCTTCTTATCCAGTTTAATCTTTCTGACGTGCATGGGTCCCCGGAAGGGAAGAATGCCTGTAATGCAAGGATCCGAAGATTCCTACGGTATCTGGGAAGGGAAGGATTCCTGCAGTCGACCTGTTTATTTATGTCCCTGGCAGCCACGACAGCTACAGTGGAAACCGTTGTGGTGACATTTACAGAGGATGAAATCCAGTCAATCCGTGATTATGTAGCTTCTGCTTCAACCCCCGTGGAGATCCGGGACAGTGCGATCATCATGATCGGCTGTGACATGGGGATCAGGGGGTGCGATATAGCAAATCTCCGGGTCGGTGATATAAATTGGAAGGATCAGTGCATACATTTCCGGCAGGACAAGACAGATGCAGATGTTGTCGTTGCCATGCCGGCGGCAGTTGGCAATGCGGTTTTCCGGTACCTGAAAGAAGTACGCAACAAAAACACCGGAAGCGACAGGGTTTTCCTTGGACTCCATGCCCCTTACAGGCCGATTACACGAAATGTATGCTATAATACCCTCCGCCGTGTTCTTCCAGACAGGATTGTACGCGGCTCAGGATTTCATACTACCAGGAAAACATTTTCAACGAACCGCCTCAGGAATGGTGTTGAGCCGTCCAGGATTGCAGATGCCCTTGGACATGCAGGAACAGAAACCCTGACGCCGTATCTTTCCCTGGATGATAGTAAAATGTCCTTGTGTCCGCTTTCTTTGTCGGAACTTTCCATTCATACGAAAGGAGGTTTCTGATGAAGAATTACGTTTACACCAGCTCGTTGGCCATACACCTTCATGGGTTCATCGATTATAAACGTGCCCTTGGGTACAAGTATGACGTTGAAGCATATGTGATCCACCGGTTTGACGAATACTGGGAGAAATATAATGGTAACAGCACAGAGATCACAAGGGAATCCTTAAACGGATGGATGGAAAGGACTCCTGGGGAAGAGGTCAGTTCAAGGAGTTCCCGTATCAGCGTAGTCCGCCAGCTTACAATCTATATGAATGGAATGGGAATTCGTTCATATATTCCGATGGATAAATATGTGAAGACACATCCTGTGGTCCATGTCCTTTCCATGGCTGAAATCGCTGAGTTGTTCCAGGTAATAGATTCATATGTTTCTAAACGATATCCGATTTTTTCCATCCGGATGCGGCAGGGATATAAGGTTTTGTTCCGTCTTATCCTGACGACCGGATTACGGCGTACGGAAGCTGTCAGCATACGGATCGGGGATGTGGACTGGTCATCAGGGATAATAACAATATATAATGCTAAAGGCCATAAAGACCGGTTAGTGTATGTGTCTGGGGACATGCTGGATCTGCTCAAAGAGTACCGCCAGTATCTCAAGGGGTTTATCGGGCAGGAACCGGAATGGCTTTTCCCATCCTTTAATATCCAGGACCATGTTTCTGCAACTGCGCTTGGCGCAAAGTTTAAAACATACTGGAAAATGACCTCTTATTCCCGCACCAGCGAGAAGAATCCCACCCTTCATGCTCTTCGGCATACCTATGTTGTAATACGTATGAATCAATGGATTGCGCAGGGCGTGAATGTAAATGTGATGCTTCCTTACCTAAGCCGCCAGTTAGGGCATAAATCGCCTGAAGAAACGTTTTATTATTACCACCAGGTGATGGATGCTTTCCGTATCATCCAGCAGAAGGACACTTTTGCTCCTGCCGTTTTGCCGGAGGTGAGGATCAGATGAAAAAAACACTTGGAAAAGACCTGTTTTTCTCCATGACCTTGGATTTTTTAGATGTATACATTCCACAGACGCATAACAGTAAAAAAACGAAGAAAACTTACCAGGATGGCCTTACTGTTTTCAGGAGATACGTTACAGATGTAAAACATATATCCCTTAAGGAATTCACTTTTGCGCAATGCACCTTTGATTTTGTCCTGGAATACCGAAACTGGCTTCTGGATGTGAAGCACTATGAAAAAAGTACTGTCAACAACAGGCTCTCCTCCTTGAAGGCCTATTTGTATTATGCGGCAGCCAGGGACGTTTCACTTCAGCAAGTGCAGCTCAGTATCGCGGAGGTCCCTTTTCTGCGGGTGCCCAAGATGATCCGTCCTGTCATTGACAACACAGAAACCATGAAGGCATTACTGGACGCGCCTCCAAACACAAGGATTGGCTGTCGTGACACCATGATCCTTTCCATCCTGTTTGATACCATGATTCGGGCTGACGAGCTTATCCATCTGGATTTGAAGGATGTCCGGATAGATGTGGAAATCCCCTATCTCTTTATTCATGGAAAAGGAGACAAAGAGCGTACTGTAGCACTTTCAGACCAAATGGTAATCTTGATCCGGGCGTACATTAAAGAGTTTTTTGAGGATTCGCCTGACCGGTCGCATCCATTTATATATACAACCATTCATGGAGTGGACCAGAGGATGTCTGAGAGGAATGTTGAGCGTATCGTAAAGAAATATGCTAACATCATCCGGAAGGATCATCCGGATCTTCCGGATTCCGTGTATCCTCATATGTTCCGTAGGTCGCGTGGCACAGGGATGTATCGGGATGGAGTTCCTATTGAGGCTATTGCGGTGGCAATGGGGCACGCAAACATACAGACAACCAAGGACCATTATGCATTTCCGTCACTGGAACAGAAAAAACAGGTGATGGAACAGGGAGACGGTCTTGTGATATCAAAAAAGGAAAAGGCCGAGTGGCCTGATAATGATGATGAGATTGCCAGAATCTGTGGCTTAAGATGATTTTTTTATCCGCACATTTCTTGCATAATGAACACAGTAAAAGCACTGTATTATCTACTATCATGGTACGAAATGTGCGGATAACAAAAGTCTGCGGATAATTTATCTTATCCGAACATTCGGATAAGATAAAGACGGATTTGTGCTTCTCATAAAAAGACTTGATACCGGAAGATATCAATGGCCCCGAAATTCAGAGGAGGTCAAACTCCTTACCCGACAACAGTTCCGATGGCTCATGGAAGGACTCTCAATAGAGCAGCCCAAA
>JAIKYN010000367.1 GCA_024683155.1 Lachnospiraceae bacterium
CTTCGAGACGAGATCCGGGCAGAACAGTCCAAGCTGAAAGACAAACCCTTTAAGGATAAATGGAATTATTTCTGGGATTATTATAAGATCCACGTCATCGTAGGAATCTGCCTGATCTTTTTCGTGGGAACGCTCATCCGGGATATGGCCAACAACAAAGCGTACGGCTTTTATGCCCTGTTCCTGAATGCCACCAGCATGGCGGAGATGGAACCCTATGAAACGGAATTTGCTCAGATCGCAGGGGTAGATACGGAGGAGTATGCCGTTTCCATTGATAATACCAACAATGTATCGGAAGAAAACTACAGTGAGCTGACCATTGCTTCCGTGGAGAAGATCATGGCTTCCGTGGCAGCAGGAGAGGTGGACGTATTCGTATCGGATCAGGACACCATCCGCCGCTATGGCTATAACAGCACGCTGATGAACTTAAATGATATCCTGCCGGCGTCGCTCCTGGAGAAATATGCGGATCATCTGCTTTATATCGATATGGTGGACGTGCGCCGGGAAGAGGAAGCTTCCCGCAACATCTTTGCGGAGGAGAGTGCAGCATCCGGGGAAATGACAGGCTCTGAAGGATCGGACGGAACCGTATCGTCAGAGGCTGCGACAACCGGTGCGGGAAATGAGGCAGAGACGGATCCATTTATCTGCTTATACACGGATCCTGCGGAGATGGGAGAGCCGGTGCCGGTGGGCATCTATCTGGAGGATTCCGGAATTATCGATGATACCCAGAGTTATCTGACCTGTACCCCGGTTTTCTCTATAGTGATCAATACCAAGCACCCTGCGGAAGCGGTTCAGTTCCTGAATTATCTGGCAGGAGACGAACCCCTGACGGAGGACGAGATCTTTTCCATCCAGGCTAAGGCGGCGCTGCTGCAGTAAAGGTAGATGGTTGTACAGAATGTAAACCTCGTCGGTTGGCGAGTTTCGTGAAATATGTTAGAATAGACAGCAGGTTCGGACCGGAAAACGGACCGGATCCGGGAAGTATAAAAGATCGGAGTAAATATGGAAAACGAAAGCTTCAAGGAATGTCTGGTTGAACATAAAGGAAACGGGTTATTTAAGTTTTTGCAGGTGCTGCTCATCACCATTACGGTGATCTTTGCACTGATCGGTCTGGTGAATATCCTGTTCTGGATCCTGGCGGTTGCAAGTGGTGTAGGCGCTTATTTTGCAGGAATGAATGCCAACCTGGAGTATGAGTACCTGTATATGGAGCGGGAACTGCAGGTGGACAAGATCATGAACAAAAGCCGCCGCAAGAAGGTTGCCAATTACGAAGTGGGTCGTATGGAGATCCTTGCGCCGTTCCATTCCTATCATCTGGATGATTTTAAGAACCGTCAGTTTGATAAAGTGAAGGACTTCAGCATCGGAGAAGAGCTGCAGCCGGATCGCCGTTATGTGCTGATCTATGACGGCAAGGAGAAGATCGTGTTATCTCCCTCGGAAGACATGGTTGCCATGATCAAGAGAGATGCACCCCGTAAGGTTTTCACAGATTAATATGCGGACTGTCAAAATAGCTATGGTAAGGCTGTTTTGGCAGTTCTTTTTTTACCTTTTTACTAATTGATACTTTGGGCCCCTTCTGTTAATTTTAATTATAATAAACATAAGCTCAGCTTATGGAGGGCGTAAATAATATTTTTGGGATTCAATTTCAGCAAATGATTCAATCATACAGGAGGTAAACAACAATGGGACAGATTATTAAAGAAGGCATCACCTTCGATGATGTGCTTCTGGTACCCAGCTACTCACAGGTTGTTCCCAATCAGGTGGATCTCTCTACCCAGCTGACCAAGAAGATCAAATTGAACATCCCCATGATGAGTGCAGGCATGGATACCGTCACAGAGCACCTGATGGCCATCGCCATGGCAAGACAAGGCGGCATCGGTATCATCCACAAGAACATGTCCATCGAACAGCAGGCAGAGGAGGTTGATAAGGTAAAGCGTTCCGAGAACGGCGTTATCACCGATCCTTTCTCCTTATCTCCGGAGCACACCCTGCAGGACGCAGAAGAACTGATGCATAAGTTCAAGATCTCCGGTGTTCCCATTACCGAAGGCAGAAAGCTGGTAGGTATCATCACCAACCGCGATCTGAAGTTCGAAACCGATTTTTCCAAGAAGATCAAAGAGTCCATGACCAGTGAGAATCTGATCACCGCTCCCGAAGGTGTAACCTTAGAGGAAGCAAAGAAGATCCTGGGCGAGGCTCGTAAAGAGAAATTACCCATTGTTGATGCTGATTATAATTTAAAGGGTCTGATCACCATCAAGGATATTGAAAAGACCATTAAGTACCCCAATTCCGCCAAGGATTCCCAGGGACGTCTGCTTTGCGGCGCCGGCGTTGGTATTACCGCCAATGTACTGGAGCGTACCGCAGCACTGGTAGATGCCAAGGTGGATGTGATCGTTCTGGACAGCGCACACGGCCACAGCGAGAACGTGCTGAACTGTGTTCGCATGATCAAAGAGAAATTCCCGGATCTGCAGGTCATCGCAGGTAACGTAGCAACCGGCGAAGGCACCAAGGCTCTTATCGAAGCCGGTGCAGATGCTGTTAAGGTTGGTATCGGACCCGGATCCATCTGTACCACCCGTGTGGTTGCAGGTATCGGTGTTCCTCAGGTTACCGCGATCATGGATGCTTATGCAGTAGCAAAAGAGTACGGGATCCCCATCATCGCAGACGGTGGTATCAAGTACTCCGGAGATATTACCAAGGCCATTGCCGCAGGCGGTAATGTGTGCATGATGGGTAGTATGTTCGCAGGCTGCGACGAGAGCCCCGGAACCTTCGAACTGTTCCAGGGAAGAAAATACAAGGTTTATCGTGGTATGGGTTCCTTATCTGCCATGGAGAACGGCAGCAAGGATCGTTATTTCCAGGAGAACGCCAAGAAGCTGGTTCCGGAAGGTGTGGAAGGCCGTGTCGCTTACAAGGGTACGGTAGAAGATACGGTATTCCAGCTGCTGGGTGGTCTTCGCTCCGGTATGGGTTACTGCGGATGCCACAACATCGAAGAACTGAAGGAGAACGGCAGATTCATCAAGATCTCCGCTGCTTCTCTTCGTGAGTCTCATCCTCATGATATCCATATCACCAAGGAAGCGCCCAACTACAGTACCGGAGATAACTAAGAAGCTCCGGAGAAAAATAAAAAGATACGGCGGTAAGTGGTCCACAGACGGACTGCTTACCGCCGTTTTTTGCGCCCAAAAATGACAATACTTATTTTGACATTTACTCTGTGTTTTTATATATTTGAATAAGCAAAGAGCTCTACAATCTGTGGGAAGAATCCCATTTTTTTATGGAGGGAAATATGACAAGAAAAGTAGTTTTAGCAGGTGCATGCAGAACAGCGATCGGAACCATGGGAGGTACTTTAAGTACAACGCCCGCACCGGCGCTGGGAACCATCGTGATCAAGGAGGCTCTGAAAAGAGCAGGCGTAAAGCCTGAGCAGGTAGACGAAGTATATATGGGTTGCGTGATCCAGGCAGGTCTTGGACAAAACCCTGCCAGACAGGCAGCCGTAAACGCAGGAATCCCTGTAGAAGTTCCGGCAACCACCATCAATGTACTTTGCGGATCCGGTCTTCATTGTGTAAACCTCGCCGCTAAGCTGATCGGCATGGGAGACGCTGATATCATCGTAGCAGGCGGTATGGAAAACATGTCAATGGCTCCTTATCTCTTACAGCAGGGGCGTTACGGATACCGTATGGGATCCGGAGAACTGCAGGATGCCATGATAAGGGATGCGTTAACCGATGCGTTCGGCGGATATCACATGGGAATCACTGCAGAAAATATTGCGGAGCAGTGGCATCTGACCAGAGAACAGCTGGATGAGTTCGCTGCCTGGTCGCAGAACAAAGCAGAAAAAGCCATCGCAGAGGGTAAGTTCAAGGAAGAGATCGTACCCGTTGAAGTGAAGAAAAAGAAAGAAACCATCCTCTTCGATACCGACGAAGGTCCCCGTAAGGGTGTTACCGTAGAGGGCATCTCCGGACTGAAGCCTGCGTTCAAGAAGGATGGCGGTGTGGTTACGGCCGCAAACTCTTCCGGTATCAACGATGCAGCTTCGGCCATCATCGTAATGAGCGAAGAAAAAGCAAAAGAGCTGGGTGTAAAGCCTCTGGGTACCTGGATCGCCGGAGAGCTGGCAGGTGTTGAACCCAGTATCATGGGAATCGGCCCTGTTGCCGCAACACAGAAGGTTATGAAGAAGGCCGGCTATTCCATCGGCGACTTTGACCTGATCGAAGCAAACGAAGCCTTTGCAGCGCAGTCTGTAGCCGTACAGCACGATCTAGGATTTTCCAAAGATATTTTAAATGTTAACGGAGGCGCCATCGCCCTTGGTCATCCCGTCGGATGCTCCGGAAATCGTATCCTTGTAACGCTGCTTTACGAGATGCAGCGGCGTAACGTCCACAAGGGTCTTGCAACCCTTTGTGTAGGCGGCGGTATGGGATGTGCAGCGATCGTTGAGCGGGATTGATCCCGT
>JAIKYN010000072.1 GCA_024683155.1 Lachnospiraceae bacterium
ATATTATGTATAATCATATACAGTATCCGGTCATTTTTACTTTGGGAGAACGTATGGGCCATATTACAGCGGTAGCGGATTTTGTCGCTGCATTTTTTACACTGATCATATTGTTTGGAACATTTCGAAGCGGGAGTAACAGGAAAACTTCCACCAGACTGTTTACCTGGATCCTGGTTGTGTCTATTGCGGGTATGCTTTCCGACGGTTTCAGTTATGCGATGGAAGGGATTGTCCCTAACAACGGATTCTATTTGTTTATAAACTTTATGACCTATGCGGCCAGTGGAGTACTGACCTTGCTGGATGCCTTTTACCGGTCGGAATTGATCAATGAAAAGACGCCGTTTCCCAGGAAGATCATGCTCCCTGTTGTTTTATTGAGCAGTTTGAATCTTCTTTTGTTAGTGATCGGAGTGCCTTTAGGGAAAACCTTTACCATCGAAAACTATACGTATGTGGGCGGACCTTGGGAATTGTTCCCCAGTATTTTCGCTGCAGTATGTATGATCTATGCATTTCTGGTACCGTTTCGCTACCGGAAAGAGTTAGGGACACGTCCGTTTTTTGCGCTTTGTTCCTATATGGTCTTTCCGGCTATCGCAGTGGGGATCCGGATCCTGTTTCATCATGTGGATCTGATCTATCTGGCGATCGCTGCTTCTGAGGTTGCAATCTACGTAGAAATACAGGCGCAGATCATTACGGAAGCAAATATTCGGGAGAAGATCCTTCGGGAAACCGCTCTGACCGATGCACTTACGGGACTTAAGAACCGTCGTGCCTATGATGCACTGTTGAAACAGGAACAAAGAAGGGGCGGTCTGGGGGCAGTTTTTTGCGATCTGAACCAGTTAAAACATACCAACGATCAGTTGGGACATGAAGCCGGAGATCTTCTGCTTCAGCGGTTTGCCGAAATATTAAAGGAGGCGTTCCCCGAGGGTGAGATCTGCAGGATCAGCGGAGACGAATTTGTGGTTTTGCTGGCGGATATCACGCCGGAAAAAATGGAGATGCGCATGGGAGCATTTCGTGATATCATTAACCGCAATGACCGTATTGCAGCGTTCGGTTATGTGTATAAAGAGAATGAAAGCATATTGGATATGGTCCGGGAAGCGGAAACTTTGATGTATGAGGATAAAGCCCGCTATTACAAAGAAACCGGAAAAGATCGGAGAAAATAACGTGAGTATCTTAAATGTAGAACATTTAACCCACGGATTCGGAGACAGAGCCATTTTTGACGATGTCTCCTTTCGTTTGTTAAAGGGAGAACATATCGGGCTCATCGGAGCCAACGGAGAAGGTAAGTCTACCTTCATGAACATTATCACAGGCACCTTAATGCCCGATGAAGGGAAGATCGAGTGGGCGAAGAATGTGCGGGTAGGTTATCTGGACCAGCACGCGGTACTGAAAGAAGGCATGAGCATTCGGGATGTGCTGGCATCTGCCTTTGATCCGCTGTTTAAGATGGAAGAGCGGATGAATGAGATCTGCGAAAAGATGGGCGATGCAGGGGAAGAGGAATTAAATGCCTACATGGAGGAGCTGGGGACGATCCAGGAACTGCTCACCAATAATGATTTCTATATGATCGATGCCAAAGTGGAAGAAGTGGCCAGAGCCTTCGGCCTTATGGACCTGGGGCTGGAGCGGGATGTAACGGAGCTTTCCGGTGGTCAAAGGACCAAGATCCTGCTGGCAAAACTCCTTTTGGAAAAGCCGGATATTCTTCTGCTGGATGAGCCCACCAACTATCTGGATACGGAACATATTGTCTGGCTGACCCGTTATCTGCAGGACTACGAGAATGCCTTTATCCTGATCTCCCATGATATTCCCTTCCTGGACAGTGTGATCAATATCATTTATCACATGGACGGTTATACCCATAAGCTGGAGCGGTATGTGGGCGACTATGCCCACTTTGAAGAAGCCTATGAGATGAAGAAATCCCAGGCGGAAGCAGCTTATAACCGGCAGCAGCAGGAGATCGCCGATTTGAAGGATTTCGTGGCCCGGAACAAAGCCAGGGTAGCTACCCGGAATATGGCCATGTCCCGGCAGAAGAAGCTGGATAACATGGAACTGATCGAAAAGGTACAGGAAAAGCCTAAGCCGGAATTCCGGTTTAAAGAAGCACGGACACCGGGAAAAATGATCTTTGAAACCAAAGATCTGGTGATC
>JAIKYN010000218.1 GCA_024683155.1 Lachnospiraceae bacterium
TTTACTCTTTGGTTTATTTTAGATCTTCATCATAATGGGCCCGTTCACCGCCGATAAATTTGGGACGGACTCTGGCCGCGGTAATGTGGGCTTCACCGATATTGTGATGCTCCAGACGTACCGGAACTGCCACTTTCTTTAAGTGCATACCGATAAAGGTATCACCGATATCAATGCCGGCATCTGCTTTGATCTCTTCCAAAGCCACCGGCTCTTTGAAGGTCTTATAAGCTGTGGTCGCAAAGGAACCACCGGCCTTGGGCTGGGGAACCACATTGACGATCTCCGCCCCGGGAACGGCCTTTCTTTCTATGATAATGGCACGATTTAAATGTTCACAGCACTGAGCAGCAAGATAGATGCCCCGGCTGTTTACGGCTTCATAGATGCCGGAGAATACGGCCTGCGCTACCTCCAGATTGGAGTTGCTGCCGATCTTATCGCCGCATACTTCGGAGGAGGAACATCCTACCACCAGGATCTGTCCCTTCTTTAAGCCGGCTTTCTCACACAATTCATTTGTCACATCCATCGCCTGTTGCTTGATCTCTTCGTACATATTCCATATCCTTCTTTCCGATCTGTCATCTACTGCGCGGTCATCTTTAAGAAGATCTTCCGGATCCCGCAGTTCCAGCATAAGACCATACCCAGTATAGCACCAACTGCGCCCTGTGCAATCTCATACGGCAGTTTTACCACAGCGGTTTCCCAGGTACTGTATACAAAGGTTTTACCCAGCGTGTAGCCGATCACCATGATCACGGCACCGATGGCTACGCCGATACCGGAAGCTACCTGAGGATGTTCCTTAAAGGTATGATGGGAGATCAGGGAAATGACCACTGCCTGTAAGCCGTGTACGGCCAGAGAAACGAACATGGGCAGGGGATAAAACAGCATGTCGCCTAAGAAGGAACCGATGCCGCCGACCACGAAGGCTTCCAGAGGTCCCAGAAGAATGGCTGCAAGGCTGATGATCACATCACATAAGTACAGATGTCCGCCGGGGACCGGGATGCCGAAGGAACTAAGGGCAATGGTCATGGCCATAAATACAGCGGTAACAGTGATCCGCAGGGTGGTGATCCCTGTGGAGGTTTTTACATTGGAATTCATTGGATTTACGCTCCTTTACAATTACTGTAGTAGAAGATATACTTTTTTTGGACCTATAGTAATAGCCAGAACGAAAGTGAATGATAAGACCAGATGAATTACAGGATCGATGAAAATGCCGGTGAACCGGCGTATATTCAGCTATACAGGCTGCTGGTGAAAGATATCGAGTCCGGCATTTATCCGCCGGATACCAAGCTTCCGTCCAAACGGACCATTGCGGGAGAGGTGGGGGTGAGCCTTATCACCGCAGAGCATGCCCTGGCGCTTTTATGCGATGAGGGGTATGTGGAAGCCAGACAGCGCAGCGGCTATTTCGTGATCTACCATGAAGGAGATTTTCTCAGAGGATCCGTGGAAACGGCAGGCACCGTACTGCCTCCCGTTTTACCCCAGCCGGCCCACAGCGGCAGCGAGTTTCCCTATACCGTCCTGGCCCGGACCATGCGCAAGGTACTCCTGGACTACGGGGACCGGATCCTGGTAAAATCCCCCAATCACGGCTGTCCGGAACTTCGTAACGAGATCTGCCGCTACCTGGCCAGAAGCAGAGGGATCACCGTCAAACCGCAGCAGGTGATCATCGGTTCCGGTGCGGAATATCTCTATGGGCTCATCGCCCAGCTTATGGGGAAAGATACGATCTTTGCCATTGAAAAACCCTGCTATGATAAAATCCCGAAGGTATATGAAGCCATGGGGATCTGTTGTGATGCCCTTTCTCTGACGCCGGAGGGGATCGCCACGGCGGAACTGGAGCGGACAAAGGCAAGAGTGCTTCATGTGACCCCGTTTCACAGCTTTCCCACCGGCATTTCCGTGGGGATCTCCAAGAAGAAAGAATACCTGCACTGGGCATCAGAGCGGAAAGGGATCATCATTGAAGATAATTACGATTCGGAGATGACCGTGTCCCGAAAAGCGGAGGATACCCTGTTTTCCATGGCAGAAGATGTGCAGGTCATCTACATCAATACCTTTTCCAAGACCATTGCGCCTTCCATGCGGATCGGCTATCTGTTACTGCCAGAGGCTCTTACCGGATCGTTTAATGAGACTCTGGGTTTTTATTCCTGTACCGTGCCGTTATTTGAACAGTACGTACTGGCACAGCTCCTCCAAAGCGGGGACTTTGAACGGCATGTGAATCGCGTGCGAAGGAAAAAACGGAAAACATAAAAGTTCTGATAATTTAGACTATTGTAAATACGATTTTCGGTATATAATGATGGTAACTGTTAAGCTGGTTTTAACATGAGAGGGAGTATGTGGGACTATAGCTTTGCAATACCGTCATTACTGATCACCACGATCCTGCTGGTGTTCTATTTTTCTCTTCCCCGGTTATCCATTCGGATGAACCAGGTGTTTGTAGCCCTTCTGGTGGTGGAAGGACTGACTATATTCTTTGATATTCTGTCCAGCTATGTGGATACAGAGTACCGGGAATTCCCTTTGGCGTTTGTTCATTTCATGAACGTCTTTTATTTCCTGTTGTTCTTTTATCGTGTGTTTGCATTTTTTGCATTTTTTGCCAGCGTTTTGAAGATGCTCCAGGTCTGGAGCAGGTTCTTTAAGACGCTTCTTCGTCTGCCTTTTATCATCGGTACTCTGCTGGCAGTGATCAGTCCATGGACCGGGATCCTGTATATCATAACGGACAACGGTTATGCCTTCGGACCACTGTACGATGCGTTATACTATATCACCTATTTTTATTGCGCCATTTCTTTCCTGTGCCTGTTTTTATATCGGAACAATGTGAAACGACGCAGATACTGGTATAGTATGCTCCTTTGCCAGATCGTTCTTACGGTGGGGATCTTTATCCGAAAAGCCATTCCGACCTTGTTGCTGTATGATACCTTCTGCCTTATGACCGTTCTCATTGTGTATCTGGCGTTTCAAAATCCCGAGTTTTATTTGGAAGAGCGAAGTTCCGTGTTTAACAGCAAAGCCCTGCGGGAATATCTGGAAGAACAGAACGGAATGCTGATGCACCGGCTGGTGGGCGTGGTGGTGCACAATTACCATAATATGCGGGATGCATACGGTGGAAAACAGATGGATCTGGGCATTGGACTGATCAGTGACTATCTGACCCATACGTTCCGCAACTGTAACGTATTTTACGTGCGAAGAGGACGCTATATCATTCTTGGACCCTGGGATATGCAGGTAGAAGAAACACTGAAAACCCTGGAAGATCGTTTTGATAAGCCATGGGTAGGAGATGAGGTCAATCTCTATCTGACGGCTTCCTATGTACACATGGAACTGGAGGGCAGTATTGCTTCCACGGATTCGCTGCTTAATGCCCTGACGGAGTCTCTGGAAAAAGCGGACCGGCTGGTGGGAAGCGAAGCAATCTGTATTTCCGCGGATACCTTAAAGGAACAGGAAAAAGAAAATCAGATCAAACGGTGCCTGGAAGATGCCATCATGGACCGGGCAGTGGAAGTATTCTTCCAGCCGCTGGTGGATGCTTCTTCCGGCAGGATCGTAGGCGCGGAAGCTCTGGCCAGGATCCGGGACAAGGAAGGGAAGATCATTTCTCCCGGGCTGTTTATTCCCATTGCGGAAGAAACCGGTAAGATCCGGGAACTGGGAGAGCAGGTTTTCGAGCGTACCTGTCAGTTTATCCATGACCATGATCTGAAAAAGTACGGGATCTTCTGGGTGAATGTGAACATTTCCCCGGTGCAGTTCTTCCAGATGGATATGGCACAGTGCTATGATGAGATCCTCCGGAAATATGACGTAAATCCCAAGATGATCCACCTGGAGATCACAGAGGAAGCCATAGTGGATGATAATCTGCTGCGGACCCAGATCCGCAACATGCAGGAGCGGGGCTTTGATTTTGTTCTGGATGATTACGGAACCGGATATTCCAACCTGACCCGATTAAAGAAGTGTTCCTTTATCAATATCAAGCTGGATATGAGCGTGGTACGTGATTTTTGTAAGGAACCGGATGAGATCCTGCCCAATATGGTCCTGGCCTTTAAGAGCATGAACTTCTCCGTTACCGCAGAAGGCATCGAAGAAGCAAACATGGAAGAGATGATGCGGGAAGTTGGCTGTGATTATTTCCAGGGTTACTATTATTCCAAACCGGTGCCCGGAGAGGAATTCTGGGAGAAGGTAGTTTCTTCCTGAAGTTGTTATTTTTCTCATTTCACAGTAAAATTCTAGAGGAATCATTCTTTAAGGAGAGTTGCTGTGGAACACACGGATTTTTATATCAGTAAAGGGGTCCGGCGATGGATCGCTTTGTATATGGTGGTCTCTGCCCTTCGTTTATGGCTGGGATCTTTGCTGGGAGTATGGTTTCCCGGAGAACAGGGAGCCGATGATGCGCTGATGGTGCTTTACAGTGCGTTTCCCAATTATTTTCGTCATATGACGCCGGACTGGCTGATGTTAAAAGAGCTGGGAATGCCGGTGTTCTTACAGATCGTTAATTTTTCCGGGATCTCTTACCCGGTCGCTTTGGGATTGTTGTGGATCCTGGACGGGTTCCTGTTATCCCGTATTGCGAAGAAAATATCCGGCCGCGAACCTCTTGCTTTTGGCGTTTACGTGGCTGTCATTTTCGTGCCCGCTTCTCTGGAAGCCTTCTGCGGCACCAGAATGTACCGGGCCGGTCTCTTAAATCCCATGTATGTGATGCTGTTTGCCCTGTGCCTGATGATGCTCTCCGCGATCCGGGAAGAAAAGGCAGGCAAACGTCAGCTGTTCCTTGGCCTTCTGCTGGGGCTCATTTTATCCTTCACCTATTACATCAAAGAAGACGGAATCTGGATCCTGGCCGTAACGGCAGCCTTTGCCCTTACCTGGCTGTGGACCCTTCTGGCTTCTTATTTCAAAAACCGTGATAAGAAACGACTGATCACAGGTGTGGTGGTTCTGCTTCTTCCCTTTGTGATCCTGGAAGGGGTGACCCTTTCCTATAAAGCGGTCAATTACAGGTTTTTCGGCGTGTTTGAGACCAACGTGCGTACTTCCGGGGAATCCGGAGCCTTTGTGGAAAAGATCTATCAGATCGCTTCAGAAGATCGAACCAACGTGGTCTGGGCTCCTAAGGATGCCATAGAGAAAGCCTTTAAGGCGTCCCCTGCACTGAATGCCCATCCGGAGCTTAAGGAAGCCATCTATACTTCCTGGTGGATCGACGGGGATATTGATGCCCATCCCATAGAGGGAGATTTTCTTACCTGGATCCTGAAGGATGCAGTGTTTGAGTGTTCCCTGGTAACCAACCTGCAGGAAAAGGAAGCCTTCTTTGCCCAGGTCAACCGGGAGCTGGATGCAGCCTTTCAGAAGGGGATCCTGGAAAAAGAGACCACCCGCAGGCAGATCCTTTCTTCCGTGGGAGGTAAAACCGGGGAAGAAGTGGCACAGATTGCCGGAAGGGCCCTGGATGCCTACGGGTATCACCTGCTGATGAAGGATTATGAGCCCGGAGGGCGGTATGTCACCGGGGAAATGAGCACCATCTATCTGCCGGCCGCCATCATTTCCAACTACAATGTACTGCCCTTAAATGAGTCCGGTGCCGTGGCTGCCCGGGAGTTTGAGATAAAGATCGCCAATCTGCCCGTTAAGGGAATCTTTTTCCTTGGAAAGATCCTGGCTCCGTTATTACTGGTGCTGGCTTTTGCGGGAAGTATCCTTACCCTGGTGCGTTTCTTCAGGGGAGGACGAAAAGAAGAGGAGCTGCTGTCTTTTACTCATGCACTGATCTTTTTCGGCCTGCTGGCGGTATCCTATGTGTACAGTTTTATGGTGATGCTGTTTTGCACCGAATTTGAAGAACGGTTTGTCATGGCAGAGAAGATGTACTCCGTGGGCGTGGTTTCCCTGCTGCTGGTAGCGATCACTTTGGGAGTATCCCTTCTGGTACGGGAGATCGACCTGCGAAAAAGCACACGGATCCAAGGCTGAGGAATTGGAAACAGGAACAAACAGTATGAAGATCGATATTGAGAGGATCTCGGAAGGGGAAGAATCCATCCGGATCCGTTATAAAGACAGAACGCCTGCCATTACCCGGATCCTTGAGATCCTGGAAAACGACGGCACAAAACTGTGGGGCAAATGGGAAGATGAGACAGTCTGCGTATCCTGCGGGGATATATTGTACCTGGAATCCGTGGATGACAAGGTCTTTGCCTGTACGGCGGATAAGACACTGAAGATCGACGCTTCCCTTACCGCCTTTCTTCTGGAAACCGCTGACGAAAGCTTTTTTCGCTGCAGTAAATCCATGGTGATCAACGTGGGCCGGGTGGTATCCCTGAAGAGCCTCTCTTCCAACCGCATCGATGCCACACTGGAAAACGGGGAGCACATTATCATTTCCCGGCGCTATGCCGTGGAATTCCGCAGATTGTTAAAGGGGGAGCGCTGATATGAAAAAGAAAGAGCATGTGACCCTTTGGGAAAGGTATCTTACACGGGAGATCGGCATTGAATTCAAGGCCTGCCTGTATTTCTTTGCCATTCTTTTTTTCTATTGTGTCTACCGTATGATCGGCGGTAGCTTTGAAGCCAGCATCCTTCATATGACGGAGATGATCTTCACCTGTTACATCATCGGTTACATTCAGGTGTATGTCTTTGCCAACTGCGATGAAGCGGATCATCTGGGCGTGCGGGAGATAGCCGGTATCATCACCTGCACCGGCTTATACCTGCTGGTATCTTACCTGGGCAGCTGGTTTTCCAGGGAAATGTTGCCCACATTGTTGTTTGCCCTGTACCTGTTGCTTACCTATTTCTGCGTGGTGCTGATCTATCGTACCAAGCGCCGGATCGATGACAAGCAGCTGAACGAAGAACTGCGTCTCTTCCAGACCCAGCATAAAAAAAGTGAATGATAGGGTAAAAAAAGTGCATCTTGCGGGAACAGCCATTGTTCCCGCTTTTTTTATGTGTTAATCCAAAAGCAGAGGATATCTTATACAGGATCCGAAACGAAAAAAGGAAACATACATAAATGAAGGAGGATGCATACCATGAAAGAAGTGATCCGTATCTCCCATCTGACGAAAACCTATGGGAAAAACCGCGGTGTGGAGGACGTTTCCCTGACGATCCCGGAGGGAGATATCTTCGGATTCTTAGGGCCCAACGGGGCAGGAAAATCCACCACCATCCGTTCCATGCTGGGATTTCTTAAGATCAACAGCGGCTCCATAGAGATCCTTGGAATGGACAGCGTGAAGGATCATGAGAAGATCCTGCAGGAGGTTGGCTACATGCCCTCGGAAGCCTGGTTTTATCCTTCCATGAAGGTGAAGGATGCCATCGCCTATGCGGCGCAGGTGCGTGGCATGGACTGCAGGAAGGAAGCAGAGAAGCTTTGCGAGAGACTGAAGGTGGATACCGAAAAGAAGATCCGGCAGCTGTCGTTGGGAAATCGTAAGAAGGTCAGTATTGTCTGTGCCATGCAGCATAAACCCCGGCTGTTCATCTTTGATGAACCCACAGGAGGCCTGGATCCGCTGATGCAGAAGCATTTCTTCGAACTGATCCGGGAATATGTACAGGAGGGAGCCACCTGCCTGTTGTCTACCCACGTTCTGTCGGAGGTCAATAAATATTGTAAGCATGCGGCCATCATGCGGGAGGGAAGACTGACCATGCTGGATTCACCCCTTATCGATGATGAAACCTTTTTGAGATTTTATGAGGACGAGGAGGCAAAATGAAAACGATCTTCCAAAAAGAACTGCAATTAAATTTTAATACCTTGCTGATCTGGAGCTTATCTGTGGGCGGCCTGGGTCTGGTCTGCATTTTGCTGTATCAGTCCATGCAGGGAGACATGGCACAGATGGCGGATGCCTTTTCCGATATGGGAGCCTTTTCCGATGCCTTCGGAATGAGTACCTTAAGTATCGCTACCCTGGGAGGCTATTTTGCCACGGAAGTGGGAGTGGTCCACGGACTGGGAAGCGCCATGTTTGCAGCTATCCTTTCCATAGGCAGTTTGTCCGGGGAAGAAGAGGGGCATACGGGCGAATTTCTGTTTTCTCTGCCGGTAAGCAGAAGAAAGGTGATCGCAGCCAAAGGGCTGTGCGTGATTTCATGTCTGGTAGTATTTACCCTGATCGCTGCTGCCCTGTATCTGCTTGGGTTTGAACTTTTGGATGAGAGCGTTCCCATGGAACACTTTGTCCGCTTTATGGCCTGCCAGTTTCTCATGAACCTGGAGGTGGCAGCCATCTGTTTTGCCCTTTCTGCGCTATCCGGTAAGAACCGTATGGGGCTTGGTCTTGCCCTTGCACTGTTGTTCTACTTTTATGACCTGGTGGGCCGGGTGGTGCCGGATCTGAAGGATTACCTGTATATCGGGCCGTTTTCCTATGCCAACGCATCGGAGATCTTTTCCGGTATAAAAATAACGGCAGCAGCCTTTGTTGTGGCCTTTGCCGTTATTGTGAGCAGTGTTGTATTTGCGTTTATATATTTTGAACGCAGGGATCTGGCTTCCTGAGAAGGGCCTTCTAAGCGGCGGATCCGAAGGAGATCTGCCCGGAAAGAAGGATCCTCTGCGGATCACAGGCAGTCAATGAGCGCATCAACGGCTGCATCGGTGGTAGCCCAGCTGGTGGCGATGCGCATTACCACATGGTCTGCATCCGGCTTTTCCCAGAAGCCCATTTCCACCTTTTCGCATAAGGCATCGGCCTTTTCCTGATCAAAGAGAATGAAGATCTGATTGGTGGGAGATGCAATGGCAAAGGTATAGCCTTTCTCCGTAAGGGCTTTCCGTATGCGGTTTGCGGCATCGATGGCCACTTTTCCGATGGCATCATACAGTCCGTCGGTAAACAGGGTATCAAACTGAATACCGGCGATCCGTCCCTTGGCAAGAAGGGCACCGTGCTGTTTGATCATGGTGAACAGATGCGGGATATAGTCATGTTTGGGCATGACCACCGCTTCTCCGTATAAAGCGCCGCATTTGGTGCCGCCGATATAGAAAGCATCGCAATAAGTTGCCAGATCGGGAAGGGTCACATCATTTTCGGGACAGGCCAGGGCATAGGCCAGACGGGCTCCGTCCAGATACAGCGGGATGTTCCGAGAGCGGCATACAGCACTGATCTCCTGTAATTCCTTCAGGGAATATAAGGTTCCGTATTCCGTGGGATGAGACAGGTAGACCATGCCGGGCATGACCATGTGATCATGGTTGGCATCCTGTTCATAGGTTTCCAGCAGATGCCGGATATCCTCTGCCTGTAATTTGCCGTTATGATGAGGCAGCGTCAGTACCTTGTGGCCTCCGAATTCGATGGCGCCTGCTTCGTGTCCGCTGATATGACCGGTGTCCGCACTGATGACGCCCTGATAGGGGCGAAGGATGGAATCGATCATGAGGGCGTTGGTCTGTGTACCGCCGGAGATAAAGAAAACATCTGCTTCCGGTGCGTTGCAGGCCTTGCGGATCTTTTCCCCCGCCCGCAGGGAATATTCATCCAGGCCGTAGCCTGCGGTTTGTTCCAGATTGGTCTTTAACAGGTTCTCCAGGATCTTAGGGTGAGCACCTTCCATATAGTCCGAGGTAAAGCCCAGTTTATTTCCAAAAGACATGTGTATGTGTCCTCCTGTAAAAAATATGTCGTTTCTTAATATTACCACGAATTTATTTTTTCCTGTGGAATATCTCCCATCTTCCCGTTAAAATGAAAATGTAACGAAACGACGATATAAGATTGCAGATAATGGTGGGGGGTGTCTGTGCTTCGTCAAAGTTCAAAAGAGCATCAGGATAAAGTACTGCTGGAGATCTACGGTTCATCGGTGGAGAAGAATCTCATCACCATGCTCATGGTGGTTGTGATCGAAGTGCTCATGATGGGCTATTCCTTCCTGAACAGCAGCATGTACGGGGGCTATCTCTGGCGCCACCGTTTCTTTTATATTGTCCTGATCATCCTTGCCCTTACCCACATCGGTCTTCTTCTTTACATCCAGAAGGATATGCCGAGGCGTTATAAATGGATGAACTATTCCAATCCGCTGCTCACGGCGTTCTTTTTTATCTGGGCACTTTGTGTTACCGCATCGGAAGCCCAGATCACCGGATCTGTGGATGTCATGGTCTTTATGACCTTCTCTCTTGCCATTCCCATGTGTTTTTATCTGACCCCTGAGGTTTATGTTGTGATCAGTCTGGCAGCAGACCTGTTTATGCTGTATATTTCCGCTTTGTATGCAGGCTCCGTCGGTATGCTGATCAACCTGACCATCTTTCTGATCTTCCAGTTTGTGCTGGGAACCGGTTTTCTGGAACTGAAGCGTAAACTGGCAGAACGTTTGGTGGAAGAGCAGGACAAAGCCGAGAACGATGTACTGACCGGCCTGGGAAACCGGCGACGTTATGTTTCCGACCTGCGCCGCCTGGAAGAAGCCCGGGGAAGCGAAGACTGGGTGTATATTTCCCTGGATGTGAACAGTCTGAAAGAGGTAAACGATCGGTACGGTCACGAAGAAGGGGATAAGCTGCTGGAAGGAGCGGCCCGGTGTCTGGAACATACCTTTTCCTCTTACGGACACATCTACCGGGTAGGAGGGGACGAGTTTGTCATGCTTTTACTGGTGGATACGGCACAGCTGCTGCGGCTTTTTCAGGATTATGAGAAGTCCATGGAGAAATGGTCGGCACTTAACGGCCTTCCTTTAACTACTTCCTACGGGTATGTACGAAAATCGGAATTCCCCGGTTATAAACTGGATGATCTGGCAGAGTATGCGGATAAAAAGATGTATGAAGCCAAGGACCTGTATTATCAGAGAACCGGAAAGAACCGCAGACGTTATTAAAAAATGATCAAAAGAAGATGCCGCTCAAGGGTATCTTCTTTTTTGTTGACAAAATCCTATATACTGTCTAATATAGCAGTGATATATATCACTGCTATATTTTTATGGCATAAGGGAGAGAACATGAGCGAATTAACGGCTACACAGGAAAAAATACATCAGGTAGCAAAGCAGCATTTTCTGCGGGAAGGGTTTCAAAAAGCATCGCTGCGACAGATCGTATCCGAGGCTGGATATACTCTGGGGGCATTTTACGGGTACTACCAGTCCAAGGAAGATCTGTTTGATGCGCTGGTAAAAGATACCGCAGAAGGGATCGTGAAGATGATCTCTGCCATGGGAGACCGGTCGGATGCCCTGCAACCGGAACAGAGAAAGCAGCAGATGAGCGCGTTGTTTGCAGGCGGTTTGCCGGGACTTCTGGATTATCTGCTGGAACACAGAGACGAAACCTATCTGTTACTGCGCTGCTCGGAAGGAACCCGGTATGAACATTTCCTTTCCGGACTGATGCAACGGAATCTTGCATCTGCCCGCCAGATGTCCGGTTCGAAACTGCCCATGCATCCCATCGCCGCCAATTTACTGGAACGCAGCTACTTTGCTTTGTTGGGGGATGCGGCTTTAAGTGACGCATCCAAAGAAGATATAGCAACATCCATGCAGGATATACAGGATTTCTATGCGGCGGGATTGTTGGGACTTATGAAACGAGAGGAGAAGCGATAGATGAAAGAGTATAAAC
>JAIKYN010000191.1 GCA_024683155.1 Lachnospiraceae bacterium
TATCGCAAGGGACAGAAAGAACTGATCACCCATGTTTACCATACATTATATCGACGCAGAAAACTGTTTATAGAGGCACCTACCGGTTCCGGTAAGACGCTGGCAGCAGTATTTCCGTCAGTCAAAGCCATGGGAGAGGAACTGACGGATAAGATCTTCTATATGACCGCCAAGACCATTACCCGTACCGTGGCAGAAAATGCGTTTGAGATCCTGCGATCGAAAGGACTGTCCTTTAAGACGGTGATCCTGACAGCCAAGGAGAAGATCTGCTTTCAGGAGGAGTGCTTATGTAATCCGGTGGATTGTCCTTATGCAAAAGGTCATTTTGACCGGATCAATGATGCCATCTATGATCTTCTGACCCATGAGGAAAGCTTTACCAGAGAGCGGATCGAACAGTATGCGGAAAAGCATAGGGTCTGCCCTTTTGAGATGACGCTGGATATGAGTCTGTTTTCCGATGGGATCATCTGTGATTACAATTATGTCTTTGATCCCCATGTATACCTGCGCAGATTCTTTGCGGAGGGAATTCCCAATGATTATATCTTCCTGGTGGATGAAGCGCATAACCTGGTGGACCGTGGAAGAGAAATGTACAGTGCCTCCCTGTTTAAGGAGCAGTTCCTGGAACTGAAAAAGTCGGTAAAGGTATACGATAAGGGAATGGGAACGGCACTGGAAAGATGTAACAGGGAGTTCTTGAAACTTAAAAAAACGGGCGATATTTTATGCGTCTTTCAACCGGAACAGATCAGTGCTCTGGTGGGGCAACTGGACCTGCTGTATAACCGCATCTCCACCTATCTGGAGAAACATGATGACAGCCCTGTCAGGGATGAGATCCTGGATTTCTTCTTTGATCTTTCCGCCTTTCTGGAAATTTATGACAGATTGGATGATCACTATGTCATCTATGGAGAACTGGAATCCGACGGGGGATATATGGTCCGTTTATTCTGTGTAGACCCATCCAGCAATCTGAGAGAATGTATGCTCCGGGGAAGAAGTACGGTATTGTTTTCCGCTACCCTTCTTCCCATACAATATTACAAGAAGTTACTGGGCGGAGAAGAGGAAGATTATGAGGTCTATGCGGATACGGTATTCGACCATCATAAGCGTAAGCTTCTCATCGCTTCCGAGGTGACCAGTAAGTACACCCGCAGAGGAACCGAAGAATATGCCAAGATCGCAGCCTATATCCTGGAGATCGTGCGGCAGAAGAAGGGAAATTATATGGTGTTCTTCCCTTCTCATCTGTTCCTTCGAAGCGTGCTCCTTGCCTTCCGGAACCTTCTGGGGATGGAAGAGGAGGAACTGCGCTCGGCACAGTACGAGATCGAGCTGCTGATCCAGGAGGATTATATGGGGGAAAGTGCAAGGGAAGAATTCCTTGCTAGATTCGAGAAAAATGAAGACATTGACTTGAACAGTCAAATAAAATTCACCTTGGAGGAGGACGATGATACCCTGATCGGGTTCTGTGTCATGGGCGGGATCTTTTCGGAAGGCATCGATCTGCGAAACGATTCCCTGATCGGAGCCATCCTGGTGGGAACGGGACTTCCTCAGGTGAATCATGAACAGGATCTGATCAAGGACTTCTTTGATGAAAGAGAACCGGGTATGGGCTTTGACTATGCGTATCAATATCCGGGAATGAATAAAGTGCAGCAGGCAGCAGGACGCGTGATCCGTACATCGGAGGATGTGGGAGTGGTGGCCCTTCTGGATGAACGGTTCCTGAACCGGTCCTATCAAAGACTGTTTCCAAGAGAGTGGAAGGAATATGAAGTAGTATCCTGTAAGTCGGTGGGAAAGGTGCTCTTATCTTTCTGGGATCAGTGGAAATAGATGATTAAATCGTGATTTTATTTTTCTGTCTAAATTGTCTGAATACCGCATGAATAAAGGGAAAACGACAAGGCATGAATGCATAAATGACGTCCCATTTTGTATATTGTGACGCATACGTCAGAATGTGGATAACTCGGTGGAAATTGGGGATTTCTTATCGGAAGTGATATGCATGTTATTTTCAGACAAATGAATCATTAAATAACTATAAACTGTCGGGATTCCATTGATTTCCCTGTAAAAACGCCTTATTTTAGAAGATGAAGAAGAGAATAAGAAGAACAGGAGTATAGGTTTTATGAAACGTTACATGAAGTACGTCAAACCTTATATCCTCTATTTCATTTTAGGACCGATCATGATCGTCTGCGAGGTAGCCGGTGATGTAGTAATGCCTCGCCTTATGGCAAACATCATCAATGTCGGAACTGTAAATGGGGATATAGGGTACATTCTTTTGACGGGTCTTAAGATGGTGGGAGTTGCCTGTCTTATGGCAATGTCCGGTATCCTGGGATCCTATTTCGGAACGAAAGGTTCTGTCTATTTCGCCAGAGATCTCAGACGAGATGTGTTTGGCAAGATCCAGCAGTTTTCCTTTTCCAACATCGATCATTTCAGTACAGGTTCTCTTGTGACCCGTCTGACCAATGACGTTACCCAGGTCCAGAATCTGGTCAATATGATGTTGCGTATGATGTTCCGTGCACCGTTCATGCTCATTGGCGCATTGATCATGGCGATCACCATGAATGCGCAGCTGGCAATGATCCTGGTGGTGGTGATCCCCATTCTGGGTCTGGTCATCGGCCGCGTGATCTTTATGGGATTTCCCCGATTTGAAAACATGCAGAAAAAGATCGACGGATTAAACTCCAACATTCGTGAGGCACTGACCAATGTACGCGTGATCAAATCCTTTGTTAGAGAGGATTATGAGGAAAAGCGTTTTGCAACCTCCAACCGGGAACTGAAGGAGGCAGGTCTTCATGCCTTCCATCTGGTGATCTTTATGATGCCCATTATGGCAGTTGCTACCAACATTACTACTCTGGCGGTTGTATGGTTCGGTGGAAATCAGATCCTGAACAGCACCATGCAGGTCGGTGAACTGACTGCATTTACCACATATATCGTGCAGATCCTCATCAGCCTTATGATGCTTGCCATGATGCTTCTGCAGTGTACACGTGCCATTGCTTCCGGAAGACGTATCTCGGAAGTTCTGGATACAAGCGTGGACTTAAATGATGATGCGGCAACCGATAAAGAGCATGTTGTAGAAAGCGGCAATATCCGTTTTGAACACGTGGGCTTCCGTTACTATAAGGAAAGCGAAGAGAAAGTACTGGACGATATCAATGTGGAGATCCGTTCCGGAGAGACCGTAGGTATCATTGGTTCTACCGGCTGCGGTAAGACAACTCTGGTTCAGATGATCCCTCGTTTGTACGATGTGGATGAAGGTGCTGTCTATGTGGATGGCGTGAATGTAAAAGATTACAGCTTATATCATCTCAGAGAAGGGGTAGGCATGGTTCTTCAGAAGAATATCCTGTTTTCCGGAACCATCGAAGAGAACCTGTTATGGGGAAATCATGAAGCAACCCGTGAGGAGATCGAAGAAGCAGCAGCTGCTGCTCAGGCGGCTGACTTTATCGGTGCTGCAACTGATGGATACGAGACCGACCTGGGCCAGGGCGGTGTGAATGTATCCGGCGGCCAGAAACAGAGACTTTGTATTGCCAGAGCCATGCTGAAAAAGCCGAAGATCCTTATTCTGGATGATTCCACCAGTGCCGTAGATACTGCAACCGAGGCAAAGATAAGGGAAGCCTTTGCAACCACCCTGAAAGATACCACCAAGCTGATCATTGCACAGCGGATCACTTCCGTGTGTGATGCAGATAAGATCCTGGTCATGGATGAAGGCAGGATCGTGGGAGAAGGTACCCATGAAGAACTGCTTAAGACTTGCGAGACCTACCAGGAGATCTATAATTCGCAGATGGATCGGGGGGTGAGCGCATCATGAATGAGAAGCAAAAAGAACGCCTGATCCAGAAATATGCAAGAAAAGAAGATCCTTCCAGAGCAGGAAAAGGTCCCGGCGGTCCCGGAGGCGGAAGAGGCCCCAGAGGTCCCATGGGTGCAAAGCCCAAGGACAGTAAACAGACCTTAAAGAGACTCTTTGCTTATATTTCCCATGAAAAATGGAAACTGATCCTGGTATTTTTTATGGTCCTCATTAATACCCTGGGAGGCCTGGCTGGTTCTTACCTGTTACGTCCTACGGTGAATATGCTTACCAGCAAAGATGGTTCTGTGGCAAAACTTCTTGGCTATATTGGTCTGATGGCCCTGGTTTATGCCAGCGTAGTGGTTGCCCAGTATGTGCAGGCACGTATCATGATCGATGTATCCCAGAAAGCCCTGGAGCAGCTTCGTAACGATCTGTTCCATAAGATCCAGAAACTTCCGGTCAGGTTCTATGACACCAACAATCACGGCGATGTAATGAGCCGTTTTACCAATGATGTGGATGCGATCGGAGAAATGCTGAACAATACCATAGTGAACCTGATCTCCGGTATTATCACTTTGGTAGGCACGCTTTCTTTGATGATCTATACCAACTGGATCCTGACGCTGGTAACCCTGGCACTGGTTCCCGTCATGGTACTGGCCGCCCGGTCGGTAGCCAAGGTCAGCAGCAAATATTATAAAGCGCAGCAGAAGTCTCTCGGTACCCTGAACGGCTATGCGGAAGAAACCGTTACCGGTCAGAAGGTAGTAAAGGTATTCAATCATGAAGAGACGGCAGTGGATGAATTTAATTTCCTGAATGAAGATCTGGCAGAAAAACAGGTAAGAGCACAGTTCTTCGGCGGCATTATGTGGCCGATCATGGGAAATATCAGTCAGGCCAGCTATGCCCTTACCAGTATGGTGGGTGGTCTGTTATGTGTACTGCGCGGATTTGATATTGGCGGTCTTACCGTATTTGTTAATTACTCCAGACAGTTCTCCAGACCCATCAATGAGATCTCCATGCAGATGAATACTATCTTTTCTGCGCTTGCCGGTGCGGAACGAGTATTTGACGTTATGGATCAGGCAGAAGAAGCGGAAGATGCTCCGGATGCTGTCGCTCCCGAGATCAAGGGGTATGTGAAACTGGAGGACGTCACCTTCGGATACAATCCGGATAAAGTGGTCCTTAAAAACGTGTCCCTGTACGCAAAGCCCGGTCAGAAGATCGCCTTTGTAGGTTCCACCGGTGCAGGTAAGACAACGGTTACCAATCTGATCAATCGTTTCTATGACATCGATTCCGGCAAGATCACCATTGATGATGTGGATATCCGGGATATGAAGAGAGACCACTTAAGACGGAATATTGCCATGGTACTGCAGGATACCCATTTGTTTACCGGTACGATCATGGAAAATATCCGTTACGGACGTATGGATGCTACGGACGAAGAAGTGATCCGGGCAGCAAAAACTGCCAGCGCCCATTCCTTTATAATGCGTTTGGAACATGGATATGATACAGTAATAGAAGGAGACGGTGCGAATTTAAGTCAGGGCCAGAGACAGCTGCTGAACATTGCAAGAGCAGCGGTTTCCACAGCACCGATCCTGATCCTGGACGAAGCGACCAGCTCTGTGGATACACGTACAGAGAAGCATATTGAAACAGGTATGGACCGTCTGATGGAGACCCGTACCACGCTGGTCATCGCCCACAGACTTTCCACCGTTCGTAATGCCAATGCGATCATGGTACTGGAACATGGCGAGATCATTGAACGTGGTGATCATGATCAGTTATTGGAACAGAAGGGCCGATACTACGAGCTTTATACAGGAAAGAGTGAACTGGCCTGAGGGATCCCTGCGGGATCATTGAAACGGAAATGCCTGTAAATTCAAAAAGAAAAAATTAAACCTGAGGTATAAAAGTATTATAAAATCCGGAACGACTATGTACAAAAGTACCACGATGTGATATCCTAACAATCGAGCAGGACAATCTTCCTACTCTTAGTTTGATGAAATTGTTTAGGTACTAAGAATGACAGACATTTTAAAAGAAACGGATGAACAGAATATAGACCGGATGCTGGAAGAGATCATGGTTGCACGGATCAGTGATCCGGAACGGACCATGGAGCTTGGCGCCAAAATCATAGAATTGGCGAAAGATATGCCGGAACCGGACAATTATTATGGCGTGGCGTACTACTGTATGGCGGATGCCAGCGTAGTCATGAATCAGATCCAGGATTTTACCGAATATATCGTTACGGCGGTTTCCTTCTTACGGAATGCCGATAATCGGTCGGTACTGGCCAGAGCTTATAATGTCATTGCCATCCAGGATCTGGTGCAGGGGAATTTTCCTGCAGCATTAGATAACTATACCAAAGCACTGAATTATTCTGGTGAGGATGCCTTTTATGAAAGAGGTCTGATCCAGAGTAATATTGCCGAAATGTACGGTATCCTGGGAGATATTGAACATGCGCTGGATTATTATGAGACAGCCATCGAGAATCTGTCCAGAGATCCGGAGAATCCTTATACCAAGGCGAACCTGGCCAATTGCTATGCAGAGCTTGGCAAGTATTATGCCCAACTGGGAGACCTTACGAAAGTAGAAGAATATCTGGATAAACTGGATCAGGTGAAACTGACGGAAGGCGAACAGAATTATAACGGTATCATTACCCAGACCATTCGTGTAATGCTTATGATGGAGCTGGGAAGAAAAAAAGAAGCGCAGGAGCTTCTGGAATATACCATGGGTCATCTGGACGGAATGGGTGTTATTACGGATGTGTATAACGACATGCTGTATTTTGCATCCTTCCTGGAGAAGCATGAGTTTACCCATGAATTCGAGCTTTTGATCGACTACGTGGAGGAAAAAGCCAAGGAAACCGGTGTAGCCAACATGCGG